>CAILKC010000580.1 GCA_903834675.1 uncultured Victivallales bacterium
CACCCTGCCGGTGGTGCTCACCATGGGCGCCAACGACGCGCTGATCCCGGTGCAGGAAACCCGCAAGATCGCCGCGGCGATGCGGGGCAAGCCAGGCTTCATCTACCACGAGGTGCCTCAGGGGGACCACGACTCGGCCCTATGGGTGGACGTGGACCTCACCACCCTGACCATCCGCCCGGCTGACGGCCGCTGATCGGCTCCCCCGTGCGGTTCAGTCTCTGCCCCCGCGGTCTGGAGCGCAGAGGCTCCAGCAAGACCCTCAACTCGCTCGCATCCCGACTTCTGGCAATTGGCCTTCGGGGCCTGAGAGTATGGCGCGACGGCCGCGGCGGCCGTGTCACTGGAGAAACAACCCAGGAGTCGAGCATGATAACGCTATGGGAACAGGCGCCGGGACTGGACCTGGCGCTGTCAGGAGATATCCCAGCGCTGACGCCGTATCTGGTCTCCGGGCCCGGACCGCGCCCGGCGGTGATCATCTGTCCCGGCGGCGGCTATATACGCCGCGTCGAGCGTGAGGCCGAGCCGATCGCGCGCTGGTTGAACCAGCTCGGTTTGCACGCCTTTGTGCTTACCTATCGCGTGCATCCTTACCTCTATCCGTACCCGGTTCTCGACGGCAAACGGGCGGTGAAAGTCCTGCGCTACCAGGCGGCGAGGCTGGGAGTCGTTCCCGACCAGATCGGCATCCTCGGATTCTCGGCCGGAGGGCACCTGGCCTCGACCGTCGCGACCCACTTCGACGAGTACGAGTCGCCCGCGCTGGACGACATTGACGCCGTCTCCTGCCGACCCGACTTTGCCATCCTCTGCTACCCGGTCATCAACCTGGACTCCGCCCACGCGCACCGCGGCTCGGCGGTCAACCTGCTCGGCGAGGGCGCCGACCCCGTTCTCTTCACTAAGTTCTCCAACGAGAAGCAGGTGACGCCGCGGACGCCGCCCTGCTTTCTCTGGCATTCGACCGGCGACACGGCCGTGCCGGTGGCCAATAGCGTGCGCTTCGCTAATGCGTTGGCCGATAACGGCGTCCGGTTCGGCCTCCACGTCTACCCCGGCGGTCAACACGGCTGGGGACATGGATGGAACGGGGACGATGGCTGCAGTTGGAAAGAGAGTTGCGCCGAGTGGCTACGGCTGATGCACCTTGGCGCACCGTAACACCGTTCGGCCCCGAACCCCGAAACCTCGTATGAGACTCGCCGCAACCTCGTATGACACAAGAAGCTTCCCATTCCGCTCTTCGTCCGCCGCGGCGGCCTGAACCCTTAACCCTGAACCCTGAACCCTTAACCCTGAACCCTGAACCCTTAACCCTGCGAGAGAATGGAGTTAGGCATGTCAGACATCGTCATCCCGAAGGCAGAGTTCGCGGCCCGCATCGCGGCCACCTGTAAGGTCATGGCCCAGCAGGGTCTGGATACGCTGCTGGCCTTCTCGACCGAGAGCGAACCCGCGAACGTACGCTACTACTCTGATTACTGGCCCAGCTTCGAGACCGCCGCGGTCCTGATCAGCGCCGATGGCCGGGCCGCCCTGCTGATTGGTCCGGAAAGCCGGACCTTCGCCGCCGCCCGCTCACAGATCGAGCGCGTCATCCAGGTGATGGACTTCCGCGAGTCCTCGCAACCGGAGTACCCAGGCAGCCGCCTGCCGAGCTGGAAGGACATCTTCGCGGAGTTCCGCACAAAGCGCCTCGGGATCTCCGGGTGGCAGATGTTCCCGCACCCCATTCTGCAAGGCATTCGCGACGCCTTGGGCGAGGCTGTCATCGTGCCTGCCGACGCGGTGACCCGTGCGGTGTCCATGCAGAAGAGCCCCAACGAATTACGCTGTTTGCGGGAGGCCGCGCGCCTGTCTGAACTGGGCTTCAAGGCGGTGCTGGAGGGCATTCGGCCGGGGCTGACCGAATGCCAGTTGGTCGGCCTGGCCACTGGCGCCATGCTGGCCGCGGGCGCGGAAGCAACCGGCTACCCGGTCTGGTGCTGCTCCGGGCCGAACTCGACCCAGGCCATCAGCCGGCCCTCACAGCGCCGGGTGCAGACCGGCGAGATCATCCACTTCAGCGTCGGGGCGAAAGTCTCTGGCTACAGCGCCAGTATCGGTCGGCCGGTCGTGTTGGGGACTTGTCCGGCGGAGATGCGGAGGTTCCTGCAGGTCGGCCTGGACGCCGAAAATATGACCATCGACCTGATGCGGGCGGGCACCGCCGCCGCGACCGTCGCCAGCAAGGTGCATGGCTTCATCCGCGAGCAGGGCTACGGCGAAGCTATCCTCTACGGTCCCGCTCACGGTTGCGGACAGATGGAGTGCGAGTATCCCTTCCTCGAGACCTCCTCGACCTACACGCTGGAAGAGAACATGGCCTTCATGGTCGACATCTTCCTGGGACAAAAGAACCAGGGCTTCCGCTGGGAGGATGGGGTCATCGTCAGGAACGGCCCCGCCGAGGAGCTCTCGAGCTACAAACGGCAGTTGAACATCCTGGAGGTTTGACCATGGTCATCGACATTCACGGTCACCTGGGCAACATCAACCAGGCGCCATTCTGGGCCGCCGAAGCGGCCACGCTGGAGCGCATCCTCGAGGCGGCCGGCGTGGACCGGCTGTGCGTCTCTTCGGCCAAGAGTATTATGTACGACGCGCGCGAAGGCAACGCTGACCTGGACCGCGCCTTGAAAGACTCCACCAGGCTGCTGGGCTACGTCACCGTCAACCCGCTTTTCCCGGAGTCGCTCGACGACCTGGGCCTGCTGGCGGCGGAGCGTAAGTTTGTGGGGGCCAAGGCGCATCCGGACTATCACGGTTATAACCTGCGCTCCCGGAAGGCGCAGGACTTTCTCAGCGAGGTCGCGCGGCGCGTGCCGCTGATGCTCATGCATGTGTCCTGCATGCCAGGTACCGGGTTTGCCGATGCCGAGCAGACCGCCGAGTTCGCCGCCCGCCATCCGGGCACCCACTTCGTCCTCGCCCACCTGGCCGGCATCTACCAGAACCCTCAGTACCCCTACTTCCCCAACCTGGAAGGGCTGGAGAAGGTGGCCGCCTTCAAGCTCCCGAACCTCTATGTCGATACCGCCCATTACCTCATGTATGTCTACCCCGGGGTCATGGAACAGATGGTCGACATCATCGGCGCTGAGCACATCGTGTTCGGCACCGACGCGCCCCTCCAGGGTGCGGCCCAGATGCGCTTCGCCCTGGAGATCATCCGCACCCTCGACATCCCCGCGGCGGACAAGGAGCGGATCCTGTGCGGCAACGCGGAACACGTGCTTGGACTGGACCGGCCGGCCTGAGCGCCGCCGCCGGGGCTCAAGCCCAACGAACGACCCACCACGCAGAAACGGCGCCCCACAGCGCCACCACCAGGAGAAGGCGTCACCATGAAGCTCAGAGACCGGTTCTGGATCTGGGGACAAGACCCCGGCTGTCACCACCTCAATCCCCAAGGCAAGAATGGCTACAACCTGCCGGGCACAAACCGCATGGATTCGCGGCAGGGTTGCGATTTCCTCGGCATCTCGCGTTGCTGCCGGGTGACCATGTGGACGGGGCCCTTTCCGCCGTTCGATGCCGAGGCCGAGAAGATCAAGGACCTCAAGGCGGTGGTCTGGTCGGCCATCGGTGCCGGCGGGGTCACGCAGCATAACAACGACAAGAGCGATCTCAGCGAAGTCCTGCGCATGGCGGCGTTGTACCCGAATGTAACCGGGGCCGTCTTGGACGACTTCTTTACCTCGGTCCAGACCGCCGGCACGCGGCCGGCCCGGCATTCCGTCGCCAGTATCCAGGCCATGCGCGACCGCCTGCATGGGTTCCCAAAACGACCGCTCGACCTGTGGATGGTCTGGTACAGCTACCAGCTCGACTACAGCGTGCAGGACTACCTGGACCTGGCCGACGTCATCACCCTCTGGGTCTGGAAAGGCTCCGAGCTGGGGAATCAGGATGAGCACATCAAGAAGGTGCTCGCCAGGACTCCCACCAAACGCCACTTGGCCGGGTGCTACCTGTGGAACTACGGCGAGGCAAAGCCCCTTAGCCTGGACGCCATGAAGCGCCAGTGCGAGACCTACCACGACTGGATCCGCAAGGGCTGGATCGAGGGCATCGTCTTCTGCTCGAACTGCATCTGCGATGTCGGGCTGGACACGGTCGAGTGGACCCGCAACTGGATTGCCACCGTCGGCGATGAGGAGGTCTGAACCCCGCCCGCGCCTGAGGCCAGGCGTCTCTCCAGGGGAATGCGCTGGAGATGCGGTGGGCTCCACCGCGGTTTGGTGGAGATGCGGTGGGCTCCACCGCGGTTCGGTGGAGATGCGGTGGGCCGCCACCGCTCGCCTGAGGCCAGGCGTCTCTCCAGGGGAATGCGC
>CAILKC010000581.1 GCA_903834675.1 uncultured Victivallales bacterium
TGAGTATTCCGGCGCAAAGTTGCCACCATTCCGGGCCAAAGTTGCCACCCATTCCGGTGGATGGTTGCCACCCATTCCGGGCCATGGTTGCCACTTTTCAGGGGTGTAGCGGAATGACGGAATGGCGAGAAGGGGCATTCCGGGCCAAAGTTGCCACCCATTCCGACGCGATGTAGCCACCTTGTAGGATACGGGCAACAATTCCATCGGCTTTCTGAACTGACCGACATCAGCCTGCGCGTACGATCTGACCAGCCACCTGGTGGCTAGGAGACGAGACGCACATGGCACAGAGGAAGGTCAGCATGAGGAAAGTCAGGTCCATCATCGAGCTTCACGAGAAGGGGAAGCTCAGTATCCGGCAGATCGGCAAGGCGACGGGCGTATCCCGGCCTGCGGTCGCCAAGTACCTTGGCGCATTCAAAGAGTCGGGATTGAGCCTGGACGAGGCAATGGCGCTTCCCGACAGCGCGCTCGAAGATCGTCTGGCAGGCCCACAGAGGGCCGTAGACGCGCGCCTTGGGGGTGCCTTGGCGTTTTTCCCCACTATGGCCAAGGAACTGTCCAAAGTGGGCGTCACGCGGGATGTCCTTTGGAATGAATACCTGAAAGAATACCCCGATGGATTCGGTTACTCACAATTCTGCCATCATTTCACCATCTGGCTGAAGGTCGACCCGGAAGTCTCCTCGCAGATCGAGCACCTGCCCGGCGACCGCATGTACGTCGACTTCACGGGAAAGAAACTCTCCTGGCACGATCAGGTCAAAGCCCTTGCCGTGGAGGTCGAGGTCTTCGTCGCCATCCTGGGCGCGAGCGGCTACACCTACGCCGAAGCGGTCGCATCACAGAAGAGGGACGACTTCATCCTGTGCAACCGCAACGCGCTTGAGTTCTTCGGCGGCGTCCCCGCGTCGATCATGCCCGACTGCCTCAAGAGCGCCGTGAGCAAGGGAGACAAGTACGAGAGCGACATCAACCCGGAGTACGAGATGTTCGCCCGACACTACCAGACCGTCATCATGCCCGCCCGGCCCCACAAACCACGGGACAAGGCGCTCGTCGAAGGGGCGGTGAACATCCTCTACACCCGCGTGTTCGCCCCTCTGCGGAACAGGCAGATTTGCTCGCTTGCCGATCTGAACGCGGAGATCCTGAAGCTCCTGGCCGTGCACAACGGCATGCGATTCCAGAAGCTTCCCCAGTCCCGCGCGGAGCGCTTCGAGCTGCTCGACAGGCCGGCCCTCAAGGCCCTGCCCGCTTGCCGCTACGAGATCACGCGCCACCGCTTCGCCACCGTGCAGCCCAACTACCACGTGGAGATCAGGGAGGATTGCCACTACTACAGCGTTCCGCACGCCTTCGCCGGCAGGAAGGTCTCCGTCTTCTCGACGGCCAGGACGGTCGAGGTTTTCCACGACAACGTCCGGATCGCCTTCCACCTCCGCGTCGCGTCCGGCGGCAGCCTGCGGTATACGACGGTGAAGGAGCACATGCCTTCGCATCACCGGTTCTACGCCGAGTGGACGCCCGAGCGGATCAGATCCTGGGCCGCCTCGGTCGGCCTCAACGTCAAGGCCATCGTGGGCGACATCATGGCTGGCGCCGAGCATCCCGAGCAGGGGTTCAAGTCATCGATCGGCATCATCGGCCTGACGAAGAAGTACTCCGCCGACCGCGTCGACATGGCCTGCCGCATCGCCCGCTCCGACGGCGCCTCAGGCTACCGCGGCGTCAAGCGGGTGCTGGAGACCGAACGGGACCTCGTGGCCCTCGCCTCGGAACGCCTGCAGGTGCCCTTGCAGTTCCACGAGAACCTCCGTGGCCAAGATGACTACCAGTAAGCGCGGGCGGACCGGCATGAACGTACAGGCGACACTGGAAAAACTCTCGGGCCTCAGGCTCCCGGGCATGGAGCGCGCGTACCGCGCCATCATGGAGACGCGGCACCCGCAGTCCCTCACCGCCGACGAGCTCGTCGCCCATCTGGTCGACGCGGAGTGGGATGACCGGCAGGACCGCAAGACAACCCGGCTCATGAAAACCGCAGCCTTCCGCGCCAAGGCGACCTTCACCGAGGTCGATTTCGCCGCGGGGCGGAGCCTGGACAAGAACGAGTTCCTGCGCCTCTCAGACTGCTCGTGGGTAAACAAGGGACGAACTATAATAATCTCGGGTCCGACCGGCGCGGGCAAGAGCTTCCTCGCCCAGGCCCTCGGCACGCAGGCCTGCTTCCTCGGACACAAGACCCTGTACTTCAACTGCGGCAAGCTCTTCCCGCTCCTCAAGGCCAAACGCGCCGAAGGCGGCTATCCGCGCCAGATATCCCGCATCGCGCGCACCGCCGTCCTCATCCTCGATGACTTCGGGCTCCTGGCACTCGACGCTGAGTCCCGGCTCTCACTGTTGGAGATCATCGAGGATCGATACGACCGCGGTGCCACCATCATCTCCACCCAGATTCCGGTGGCGAAATGGTTCGACATCATCGGTGATCCCACCCTCGCCGACGCCATCTGCGACCGGCTCGTCCCTCAGGCTCTTCGGATCAACCTGACGGGCAAGTCCATGCGAGCTCTAAAAAAGGCATTTCCGACCCCGGAGTCTTGAACCATGGTTGCCACCCGGCTATAGTCCGTTTGCGGTCTGTTCAGAACTGCCTGGGTGGCAACCATGGCCCGGAATGGGTGGCAACTTTGACCGGAATAGGCA
>CAILKC010000582.1 GCA_903834675.1 uncultured Victivallales bacterium
GCACGACGGCCGTGACAACCTGTTCGAGAACAATATCATCGTGGACTGCGGCGAGTCGCAGATCGACTTCTCCGGTTGGACCGTGGACCACTTCTTCTGGAAGCGGGGCCTGGAGGTGTTCGGCTGGGCCAAGCAGTACGAAGCGGTCGCCGGCCAGCCCGGCTGGAAGCGGGAGGGCAGCACCCTGCGCGACCCGCGCACCGCCTCCCTGCCCGACGGCCGGACCATGCACCACAACCGAGTGCGCCGGAACATCCTGGTCTCCCGCGATTCTGAGGCGAAGGCGATCCTTTACCGCGGCGCCTCGTTCCCTGACAACCCCTCCGATGAGAACCTGGTGTGGCAGGGGGGCCAGCCCGTGCGTACCGGCCAGTTCGCCGTCCGGGAGAGCACCGGCCCGAACCTGGTCGCCAACGGCGGTTTTGAGGAAGGCGACGGCCCCGTTCTGCCGCCGGGCTGGACCTGCCGTCTGCCGCTGCCCGAGTCCAAAGCCGAAGCGGTCAGCGACGTCGTGCATGGCGGCCGCCGCGCCCTGCGCCTGCGGGCGGTGGCGTCCCCCACGCTCGAAGGGAGACCGCCGTGGGAACGACAGGTCATGCCGGAGAGCGTCCCTATCCCGACCGTCGTCCCCGGCCGGGCCTATCGCCTCTCTGTGTGGCTCAGGGCGGAGGGCAAAGCCCTGCCGGTGACCGTGGAAGCCCTCTGCTACAAAGCCGGTGCCTGGGATGTACGCTTCAACCGCGACGTGCAAACGGGACCAGACTGGGGCCGACACGAGGTGGCCTTCCGCTTGCCACAGCCGGGTGATGCCAACTACCACGAGGGGATGGAGCGGACCTTCTACGTCAGGCTGATGCTACGCCGTGACGACGGGGTGCTCTGGGTCGATGACGTGGAACTGCAAGAGGCGATCCTCATGGACGAATGGGAGGCCTGGCAGGCACAGGGCATGGACCTGCACTCCCTGGTCGCCGACCCGCTCTTCGTGGATGCCGCCAAGGACGACTATCGACTCAGGCCGGAGTCGCCCGCGCTCAAGCTCGGATTCGAGCCGATCCCGGTCGAGAGGATAGGGTGCTATGCCGACCCGCTGCGGGCCCGTTGGCCGCTCGCCGGCCAGTGAATGCCGGCCGACATCACGTCGGCGGCGGTGGTGGTCGTGATGCACCGCGCCGCCGCGAGACGCGGCATGGATAGCGGTGCGTTGGTATGCCCGCTTTCAGGGGCATGTTCGCCAGGGCAAGGGCTGCCCGTCCGTGCGGCGTACGCAACCGGCATGGCCACCTACATGCGGCTCTCGGTAGCGTGCTGGCGGTAGGCCCGCGGCGAGAGGCCGTAGGCCCGTTTGAAGGCACGGCTGAACCCGTAGATGCTGGTGTAGCCGCAGCGGTTGGCGATCTCACCCACGGGAGCGGGGTCGCGCGTGAGCCCCGCCGCCGCGTTACCCAGCCGGACACGCTCATGGCTGGCTCCTGATACGTCTCCAGCAGGGCCGCGAGCAGACCCCGATCATCCGCCGCCGACAGGAAGTTCAGCCCGAACTGCCGGTGCCCCGTGTCCGTTCGGAGCCGGTGCGTCCGCCCTGGCGACAGCACGTGCACATGGCCGGCGGTCACCGGCCGCCACCCGGGCCACCAGTCCACCTCCAAGACGCCTTCGAGAACGGGAATGGCCTGCAGGTACTCGTGTCCGTGCCAGTCCAGGAACGACCGGGGCGGCCAGGCATGGCGGTTGAAATCTCCCCATGGCCGGACCCTGACGAACGATATCTGGGACGAAGCGACAAGAGACTGGGACTTGGGCGCAGGTCAGTTCCTTAGGGGTTTCGGTTTCGATCGTCTCCGCGTCCGGCGAGCAGAACGGGTCACGTGACTCTTGAGGGAGACTTCCGGCGGGACTGGTCGCGAATGTCAGACGCCGCGGAGCGCTGAAAGCGCGGCTATTCCTCAGCCCAGGGCACCGCCCTGGGAATGGAATCCAAAACGAGATTGAGCCCTGCCGGGGCGGCATACCGACAGTCCATGGGCACC
>CAILKC010000583.1 GCA_903834675.1 uncultured Victivallales bacterium
CTGGACCATCACGCGCGGCCATGACGACCAGGTCTACATCGGGCTCTGCCTGGAGGGCAAGGGCGGTGGCGTGGCTCAGGTGTACCAATACGACACGCGGCAGCGCTGTCTGCGGCATTTGGCGGACCTCGGGGCGGTCACTGGCGAGCCGCCCGACAGTGGCCATGCCACGCAGGGCAAGATCCACTTCTCGCTCTGCCATGCCAGCGATGGCATGCTCTACGGCGCCACGCACTGCACCACTCCCCCCGCCGGACATCGCGTCTGGAGTCCGCTCAGCATGTGGGATGACCCGCGGCACAGCTTCCCGGGCGGCCACATCTTCCGCTTCAACACGCAGACCGGCGAGGCGGTGGATTTTGGGGTCGTCACCGCGCACGACGGGATTCCGTACCTGATGCTTGACGAGCAGCGCGGTCGGCTCTACGGCGCGACCTATCCGAAGGCGCACGTCTTCAGCACCAACCTGGTCGGGCGCGATTTCATTGACTATGGGCGCATCTCGGCGATGTACCCGATCTCGATGGTGTTTGATCAGGCCGGCAACCTGTACACCTCTGACACGGCCTCGGGACTGATCCGTTTCGACGTCTCGAAACAGCGCCTGACGCACCTGGGCTGCTGGCCCTACGCCGAGCCCTGGAACGTGCAGCGGCGCTGCTCGTGGGTGACGGACATGTGCCTGGGGCCGGACGGGCTGATCTACGGCGTCACCTACTCCAACGATCACCTTTTCCGTTTCGATCCGCGCCAGGAGACACCGGTGGTGGAAGACCTGGGACCGGGGCTGGAGGGCCTGCCCGGCGCCAGCCTGCGCTGCCTGGTCGCCGATCAGCAAGGGCATATCTACTACACCTTCCAGGCGCGGCAGAACAGCCAGGAGGGCAACGTGCTGGTACGCTACCATGTCAAGAGCGGTCGTAAGGAAGCGGTCGGAGCGCTGGTGCTCGGCGGTGAGCGCTATTTCCCTTGGCGGGCGGTGTGCGACTCGGCGGGGACTCTGTACTTCGCCTGTATTCACCGCGTGCCCGTCAATATCTTGGTCTACCGTCCCCAGCAGGGAGTGTGAACCCATGGCCAAGAGACAGAGTACGCGAGCCGCTGCCGCAGCCGAGATTCCGACCCTGGGCGCGGTGGCCATGGACAACCTGGCGCAGTTGTACCGTCACAAAGCCTTTCCCCAGGTGCGCCAGGGGACCCTCTACGGCTTTGCCCTGACCGAAGCGCTGGCGCCACCCGCCATCGGCCCCGGCGAATCCTCCATCCTGGCGCTGGCCGCGCTGGATTCGGGCCTGGCCTACGGCATTACCGGTGGCGAGCGCGGGCATGCCTTTTACTTCCATCCGGCTTACGGGGTAACCCATCTCGGCCTGGTCGGCAGCGGGCCGGTCAGCGCCGCGGCGGTGACCGACAGTGGCGGCGATGAGGTGGTGGGCGGCTGGCGCGATGCCGTCGGCGGGGGGCTGTTCCGCCATGCGTGTGCCATCGAAGCCGGCCAGGGGCTCGAGCAGTTTCGTGGCGCCGTGACCCCCGTGCTGCCGTTGGCGCCGCTGCCGACCGGCGAAGGCGTCGTGGCGCTGGTGAGTGACCGGGCCACGCGGACGGTCTTCGGCCTGACGCTTCCCGGGGGGCTGGTATTCCGCCTGGATGTGGGTCAATCAGAGGCCCGCATTCTGGCTCGCGTCGAGGCCGCGGCGCCGGTGCTGGTGCGCCTGCCTGACGGGCGACTTCTGGGGGCCTTTGCCGAAGGACAACTCTGGCAGTTTACGCCCGAGTCGGGCGCTTTGGCGGGGTTGCCGGTCCAGGCGCCTTGCCAGATGGGTAAGCGCTACGTGGCCGGCGTCCAGAGCCTGCTACTTAGCCGCTCCGGGTTAGTCTACGGTGGCACCTCCACCGATGGCTATCTGTTCACCTATGACCCGGCCCAGGGCGACCGCGGGTCAGGCGGACTGACCAACCTCGGCAAGCCGGTCCGCCAGTCGAATATCCGCGCCTTGGTCGAGGGCCACGACGGCCGCATCTTCGGCATTGCCGAGGAACAAGGCGGACTGGCCCATCTCTTCGTCTTTGATCCGCTCCGCCGCGGTTTCGACGATCTGGGGATGGTCGGGGCCGCCTTCCCTGACCATTGGCTGGCCCACTCGGTGGGCTGCCTGAGCGTGGGGCCCTTCGGGGAGATCTTCCTGGGCGAAAGCGACCGCATCTCGCACGTGTTCATCTACTACCCGCCGGTCGCCAGGCCGGGGGCGTGACGCTCAGAGTGTGTCATCCGTGCGCGCCGGTTTATCCGTGGTTGAGCCTTTCCGGGTTGTCTCTGCTCCAGAAACCCGGATTGACCACGGCTGGCGCGCATTCCACGGATGGGAGAGAGGGCGGGAGCCGGACCCGACCGCCAGAGAACTCCGGTACCCCGGCAGGGGATTCTGCCATTCGTCATGGGTCTTTGGTCATTCGACCTTCCGCGGTTCTCATACCCGCAAACCCCTACGGAACTGACCTGCGCCCTCAGCTGTCGGTCGGCCGGGCGCAGGTCAGTTCCGCAGGGGCTGCCCGGCACGACGGGGCGCTGGTCGGTTCAGGGGTGGTCCCGCGCTGCTGGGGGACGGTCGAGCCGACCGCTGCTGCACGCCTGGCGCCCGTCTGGCGCGAGGCGGATTAGGACGGTCGAGCCGACCGCTGCTCCACGCCTGGCCCCGTCTGGCGCGAGGCGGATTAGGACGGTC
>CAILKC010000584.1 GCA_903834675.1 uncultured Victivallales bacterium
GCCGCGCTTTCAGCGCTCCGCGGCGTCTGGCCTTCGCGACACCTCCCGCCGGAAGTCTCCCCCAAGAGTCACGTGACCCGTTCTGCTCGCCGGAGGCGGAGACGATCGAAACAGAAGCCCCTACTGAACTGACCTGCGCCCTCTCAGCCGTTGTGCTCAGGGCTCCGCACGCCTATAATGTTAGGGTTGAGGTGGTCGCATCGCTCAGAATAAAGGTTGCATGATATGGGTAAGCGCATGTGCGGAGTCCTGTTGGGGGCGCTGGTTTTCGGGGCTGCGGTGGCGCGGGCGCAGTCCGTCGCGGCCGACCGCCGACCCGGATTTATCCAGATCAAGTCTGAAGCCGGGGTGAAGGTCTTGCTCGACGGCAAGGACTCCGGCAGCACGGCCCGCGAGGTGGGCGGTTTGGTGATTCAGGATGTGCTTCCTGGCACCTACGTGATCCAGGTGCGCAAGGAGGGTTTTCGGCCGCAGGAGATGCGGGTTACGGTGCCTCCCGGCGCGGTCAGTCTGGTGTATGTTCTGCCCTTCCAGGAACGCGCGGTTGCCGCGGTCGAGGCGGCGATCACGCAATACACCGGCGCCCTGGTTGTCCGCACCGTGCCGGTGGACTGCCGGCTGCGCATTCCCGCGCTGCTGATGGATTTCCAGCAGTCCGTGCCCGAATGTCGCAACGACGCGGTTCCGGCTGGCGTCTACGAGATCGAGGCGACGGCGCTGGGACAGACGCTCAAACAGGCGGTCACGGTGGAGGCGGGGAAGAGCGTGGATGTGCTCTTCAACTTTGGGCGTGGCGAAGTGCAGGTGGTGATGGCCCAGCCGGCCTTCGCGGTGATGAAAGCCGCGGCCGTGGCGGTGCCGAGGGCGGCCGCGGTGGCGCAGGTTGAGGCGCGGTTGGAGGAAACCGAGCGTGAACTCGCGGCAGTCCGCGGCGAGTTGCAGGCCTGCAAAGAAGCGACTGACCTCGAGCGGATTCGCCGCATGATGGCGCGGCGCGACGAGTTGGAGCGCCAGCGGCACGACTTGTCTTTTGAGTTGAACGTCGCCCGGCAGCGCGGTCGCAATGAGGCTGAGACGGCCCGGCGCGAGGCGGCGCAGCAGAGACGCAAGGCTTTCGATACCAGCTACGCCGAGTTTACCCGGATACTGCGGGACCCAGACCTACCCTCGGAACTCAAGACCGCCGCCTGGGAAGCCCTCTGCAAGGCCTGGGCTGTCACTCCCGGCGCCAGCGTGGGCCGTCTGCTGTGGGACGAGGCGAAGGCAGCGCCGTACAAGGTGCTCAGCCGGGTGGTGCAGCTTGAGGATGGGGTGGAGTTGGAGCTGGTCGAGATCGTAGCGGGGTCGTTCGCCATGGGTTCGGAGGACGGTGACGACGATGAGAAGCCCGTGCATACGGTGAGCATTACGCGGCCGTTTTGGATTGGCAAGTACGAAGTGACACAGGCCCAGTATCGCGCGGTGCGGGGCGCCACGCCGGCCCATTTCCGCGGCGACACTCGCCCGGTCGAGAATGTCACCTGGCTGGACGCGGACGCCTTCTGCAAGCGCCTGACGGAACGGGAGAAGAAGGCCGGTCGGCTGACCGGCGTGGAGGCGTTCCGTTTGCCCACCGAGGCGGAGTGGGAGTACGCCTGCCGGGCGGGAACCACGACGTCCTTCGGCTGCGGCGAGCAACTGACGGCCGCCCTGGCCAACTACGACACCAGTCAGGGCGCCGGCATGGGCGCCCCGCTGCCGACGCGCGAGACCTTGCCCGTGGGGAGCTTCAAACCCAATGCCTGGGGGCTCTACGACATGCACGGCAACGTCTGGGAGTGGTGTGCCGACTGGCACGACCGCGAGTACTACGGTCGCTCGCCTCAGCTGAACCCCTTCAACGTCCGTCCGAGTGCTGCCATGGTGTGCCGTGGCGGCAGTTGGATGAACCCCGCCTCGTTCTGCCGTTCGGCCAACCGGAATAGCGGCGACGTGCGCCAGGTCAATCACATGACCGGCTTCCGCGTTGTGCTTGGCCCGCCGCCGGTGCCGTGAGTGGGCCGTGGCTCAGGGCAGGGGCCGCAGGCAGCGAATCTGGCCGCGGGAGGTGCTGACCACGACCGTGTCGCCCAGGGCGGTCAGGCTCGTCACGGCGCCCTCCAGACGGCGGCTGGCGCGCCAGGCGCCGGTGCCGTCGAGGGTCGCCAGCATGCCAGCCGTGGTTCCCGCCACCAGGACGGTGCCCGCCGGGGTCTTCACCGGCACGATCTTGGCGACGGGTTCGCCGAGGTCGACGCGCCAGCGCGGTTTGCCCTGACCGTCGAAGCAGTAGACCAGGTGACTGAAGCCACCGGCGAGGGCTTCGTCGCGGCCGTCGCCATCCATATCGGCGGTGGCGACGGTGCGCACCTCATCTCCGGTGACCAGAGCCAGGCGTTGCTGGCCCTTGGCATCGAACAGGTAGATGCCGCTGTCACCGCTGCCGCAGAGCACGCCGCGGGTGCCATCTCCGTCGAAGGCGCCGGTAGCGATGTCGAAGCAGATGGGTCCGAAGCCGGCCGTCCACTTCCGCGTTCCATCCGGCTTGAGCGCCGTCATCGAGTAGTAGTGGGTGCCGCAGAGGACCTCGGCCTTGCCGTCGCCGTCCAGATCGCTGACGGCGCCGGAACGCGACGGGTGTACGGCCTCGTAGTTCCAGAGTTCGACCCCCGCGGCGGTGAAGGCGTAGAAGCGCCAGTTGTTGCCGCCGGCGATGATCTCGGGGTGTCCGTCGCCATCGAGGTCACCGGTACGCACCAGGTTGACGTAGGGTGGGACGCGGTAGTACTGCAATTCGCGATCCCAGACCGGGTTGCCATCGGCCTTGAGCAGGGAGACGCGGAAGTCCTGGCGGGCGAGGGCCAGTTCGTCGATGCCATCCCCGTCCACATCGGTGGCGGCCACGTCATTGAGTTGGCAGGGGAAGGTCCGGGACCAGAGGGCCTGGCCGGTGGCCGAGAGCGCTACCAGCTCGCCTTGGGAGGTGGTCAGCACCACCGCCGCGGGGGCGTTGGGCAGCAGCCGGGCTGGGGTGGCGCTGGTGAAGGTGTAGCCGCCGGTGGGGGTGAGCCCTTCGGGGAGGCGGCCGGAGGCGATGACCTCGCCCAGATAGATGGCGCTGCCGGGTTGCGGTTCGAGCCGCAGGCGCAGGTCCTTCGCCGAGATCTGGCCGGCGTCCAGTTCGAAGCGGACCGTGGAACCAAAGTCCGGGTGGGTGCCCGGTTCGGTGAGGGTGGCGACGCTGCGGATGTCCTGGGTGAAGCCGTCGTTGCTGGCCTCGAGTGTTGCCTTGGCCAGCAGGTAGGCCGTCTTGCGGCTCGAGGTGGCTGCCCACCACTGCTGCCAGATGACTTGGTTGACGGTTGCCGGGCTCTTGAAGGCGAGCCGCACGGTGACCGGCTGATCGGGCGGGAACATGACCGAGTCCGCGGTCGAGGCCCAGGTGCCATCGCTGAGGGCCGCGGCGGCATTGGGGCTCTCGGGGGCGAAGACATTCTGGGCCGCCGGAGCGGGTTCGGCGCTCATGGAGGCGAAGCCTGGGACCGTACCCGTGATGCCCTGGTTGCCGGACAGGATGTAGCTGGACGGAGCGGGGGTGGCGGTCCACAGCACCGGCAACTCCGGCAGGGCGGCCGCGGCGGCGCTGGGGGCCGGAGGCGCGGCGCGGGGCAGGGCGGTCACGGCGGCGCCGAGGTCGGCATTGGCCAGGTCCACGCAGCGCGGCGCGGCGGTGGCCTCGAGCAGCGGCCGCTCAGCCAGGGTCGCTCGCGTGGCGCCCAGGAGCGACAGTCCCTGGACGCCCGCCACCACCACGTTTGCATCGCTGACGAAATGCCCCGCGGTAAGGCTGACGTCGACGGCTCCGAAGCCGACGGCAACCGGCCCGCTCGGCGGGTTCAGCAGCAGTCCCGGAAGGCGCTCGAGGAACTGCATAGGCCAAGCGTCGCCGGGCCCCGCCGGGCCGCCATGGAAGACGGTGGCGAAGAGCTGGCTGCCGTCCTTGGTCAGGCGGACGCTGGCGGTGGCGGTCAGCGAGCGTACCACCGGGTCAGCGTGCTTGTAACCGGTCCAGTTCTTGCCCAGTTCGGCGTCATCTTGCAGGCTCAGTTGGGGTCCACGGGCGACCTGCACCCAGAGTCCGGGTCCCTTCTGCGTGAGTTGCATGCCGTCCGGCCCCAATTCGGCCTGACCGACGCCGTGCCAAAGCAGGCGGAACTGATACTCGCCATCGGTCAGTGCGGTCAGGCGGTCGAGGACGACGAAGGCCCGTTGCGGCTTCAGCCAGACGATGGCCCGCTCCCAATCCGCTCCGGCGTAGCCCGAGACCCGGGTGCGGCTGTAACCGACGGTCGCCGATTCGCCGGCGCCCTGCAGTTCGACGTAGGCCGGGATGACGGCGGACTGGCCGTCGCGGATGACCATGATCGAGTTGTGGTACTTCAGTGGCGACTTGAAGTAGTCATTGTCGGCCAGCCAGATGCGGTCAAAGGCCGTGATGCGTGGGATGCTGTTGCCGTCGTAGTGTTTATGGCCTCCATTGCTGAGTCCGTCCAGGAGCAGGTACCAGGCTTGGGGGTCCATCCGTTCGCGGAAGGAGACCTTGTCCACGCACTGCGCCAGTGGGGGCCGGGGTTCCTGGTTGTGCGAAGTGTAGTACTGGGGTTCCAGCGGCCAGGCGTGGACGCCGTCGTAGCGGGTTGGCAGCGGTGCGGTGCCGAACTGGGAGAAGTCGCCGGCCTCGAGCCTGGAGCTCTTGACCTGGCGCTTGAAGTTGGCGGCCCACAGCGCCTCCGGCGAGCGCGTGACGAAGGCCATGATGTCGAGGCAGACCGTCTCGCTGTTCCAGCAGACCCAGCTTCCGGTATCGCCGTAGGGAACCTGGTAGCCGAGGTTATCCATGTTGCCGATACAGAAGTCGATGATGCGGCCCGCATTGCCGTTCTCGAAGACGGTGAGGTCCGGGCGGGCCACCGCGTAGTGGAACAGGTGGCTGTTGGTGAGCCACTGGTAGCCATTGCAGTCTTCCATGGGCTTATAGGCGGTGGCCTGCTTGCGGAAAGCGGCGTCGGCCAGCTCCAGCCAGACGCTGCCCTCGAGGATGGTGGGGTAGTGCTGGGTGAGGTACAGCCCGGCAAACAGGCAGCCCAGCGAGGGGAAGGTCTGGTGGTTGTGGTTGACGTGCGTGCTGCGCGCCGCCGAGGCGCACTCGGGCACCACCGCGTCGGTGATCCAGCGGCTCATCGCCTTGAGCGTCTTCAGGCGGTCCTCGTCCGTCAACGCCGGGTCGTCCTCGATCACGTCCCAGCCGGTGACTACTTCGCGGCTCATGAAGTCGCTATCGAAGCCCCAGGGCCCGCCGTACTTGCGCGGGTCCGCCACCGCACTGGTAGCGTAGAGGTCCCAGAGTTGCACAAAGAGCGTGGCTTCGACGCTGTGGCCGGTGAGACGGTAGCGGTTGGCCACCGAGGCGAGGATGCCGGCGATGCTGCAGTGCTGGCCACGGTCGAGGGCCAACTGCCCCTCGGCCAGCCCCTTCGCCAAGCGGTTCGGGGCGGGCTTGTCAGCGGCCCAGGCGTAGGCTTTCAGGAAGTCGGTCCCGTAGGCGCGCTCGAAGAGGCGCGGGAGGGTCAGGTTGGGCCCGGCGGGCTGGGCGGCGATCGCCGCCACGAGCAGGTCGGTGGCCTTGGCCAGGCCGACCGCGTCGGCAGCGCCTGCCACCACCGCGTTGACGCCCTTGCCAAAGGGGTCGCAGACGGTGTGCGCCAAAGCGCCGCCCTGGCCGGGACAGAAGCTGTCGACCGGGGTCAGGCGCCGGGCATAGAGCAGTTGCAGCGCCGGATTGGTGTTGACCGAGCCGAGGAGGATGACGTTCTCCGTGGGCTGCAGGTCCTGCCGGGTGCCTGGGCGCAGCGGCAGCGCGACGCCGGACTTGGCCTGTACGGCCGCGGCGAGGCGGGTGGCGGCCTGCACTCCGGCTTCACCCTCGGGATGGAGGATGGTGCATAGCGGTTTGCCCTCGCGTACCAGGGGCGTGTTGGCGGACTGGGGCGTGACAGCCTTGAGGTCGGTCAGGGTGCCGATGGGGTCCGCCAGGGTGAGTCGGTCGAAGCTGGCCTCGAGGTCGGTCTCGTTGGCGGCGGTGCCGATGATCAGCTCGATGCGGTCGATGGCCGTGGCGGTGCGGCCTTCCACCACCTCGGCTTCCCAGGCCGGGCCTTCAGGGCAAAGCCCGGGCTGGAAGCGGAAGGTCTGCCAGGCGTCTTTGAGCAAGCCATTCCAGGAGGTGAAGCTCCAGGCGGGTTTGGTCTCGCCGACGTTGTAGGCGCGCAGGTAGAAGGCGCCCCTCTGCGGGGTGCGACCGCGGGCGTCGAGGTGGAGCGCCTTGTCACGCAGGTCCATGGGTTTGGGCAGGCGGACGAACGCCCCGAAGTAGTGGTTGCCCGCGGCGGTGCCGGAATGGCAAACCAGCCGTAGCGCCCCGCCGCCGTCGCTGCTCAGCCCCTCGCCCTGCACGATTTCGACCCGGTTCGTGTCGACCTTGTTCACCCAGCTCAGGCTGACGCCATCCAGGGTGTCGAAGCTACACAGCACCTCAGCCGCCGGAGCGCTGAGCAGACCCACAAGGCAGAACGACAGGATGAATCTATGCACAGTCAATCTCCACGCAGCGACGGCGCTGCGAATCCGGGCTAGATTACACTTTTTCGCCACGGCGACCGCCCGGTCTCCGGTCGCGACGGTAGATGCACCATGATACAGAAGTGTCCCCACTGCAAGCAGGATGTGGTCTTCAGCCGGGAGATTTGCCCAGCCTGCGGCCACGCTGCCCGCGATGAGCAACGGGAGCAGGCCACCTACATGGGCGACGAAGCCCGCCTCGGGTTGGCGCCCCTGTACACCGAGGAAATGGAGACCCGGATGAACGCCGTGCAGCGCCGCGGCCGGATTCAGACGGGTCTGATCATCGGGCTGTTGCTGGCGCCGCTGGTGACCTTGAACACGGTGGGGCTGTGGTGGTTGCGGCTCAGCCTGGCAGGGGTGCTGGCGCTGGCGGTGGCGGCCTGGTTGTGCTGGAAGCTGTGGAACGGCAGCAGTGGCGCCCGGCATCTGCTCTGGGTCGCGGCGGCGATTGCCGGCAGCGCTGGCGGCGTCACCGTGGCGGTGCAGCGCACGGCCCTTGACCCGGTGCGCTTTCTGGCGTACCTGATTTTCGGGGCGGTGTACGTCTGGTGCGCCTGGATCCTCTGGCGTTCGACCGATCTGCCCGAATGGTTGAACTACCAGCGCCAGCGCCAGCGCGACCAGTGGTGGTGAGCGCACGGTAACCCAGGATAGGGAGGCCCAGGATGGACGAAAAACGCACGTCTCATATCGGTATGTCCGGCGCCAGCCGGGGGCTCTGCTGGGGCGGGTGGTGGCGGTGGCTGGGGCTCAGCGCGGCCGTCCTGTTGGCCTGCGTCGCCCGGGGCGCGGATCCAGTGCCTGGCGCCCCGCCCGCGGCAGGAGCGCCTCCTGAGTACACCTTCGTGGTCGTGGCCGATCCCCACATCTCCCAAGTGAACAAGGACGGTGGACCGACCGGCGTCGAGCGCTGGCGGCACCTAATGCAGGTCGTGCTGGCCCGGCCTCGCGCGCCGGAGTTCATGATCATCGTTGGCGATTTGATCCCGCCGACCGACCCGCAGACCCAGCAACCCGATCTGTCACTCCTGACCGCGGCGGCGCAGCGTCTGCCGCTCTACGTTGTGGCGGGCAATAACGACTCGGCCAAAGTGCGGGAGGCCTTCCGCAAGGCCTTCCCCGAGCAGTTCGGCGAGCGCGACTTCTACTCGTTCGTCCGGCACCAGAGCCGGTTTGTGATGGTCTGTGATGCGGCGCTGGGGGATCACTACGGCCACCTCGCTTCGGAGTCCATCCGCGGGCAGCCGCAGTGGGCCTGGCTGGAGTCGCAGCTCAAACGTGACGGAGAGGCTCGCCGCGTCTTCGTCTTTGGCCACATTCCACCCCACCCGACCGGCGCCGATGCCAGTATGTACCTGGGCCTCGGCGACCAGAAACTGCTGGGTGAACTGGTCACGCGCTACACTCCCGAGGCGCTGTTCTTCGGTCACTGCCACCTGCGCCAGGACTTCACCCTGGGCAGCAGTCCGGTTCACATCCTGCCCTCGTCCCACTGGAACATGCAGGGCGCCACCCCGATGTTCGTCGAGGTCAGCGTGTTCCCCGACTCCATCGCGCTGGAGTACGTGGCCCTGGCGCCGCCGCAGACGTCCAACGCAAAGCCTTGATCCGGACGCTGGCCCGGCCCGCGTCGGCTCGTCGTTCTCCGGCTAACCGGCACCGGCGTACGCTTGACTTCCCCATGGCCCACAATACCCTAGTCTCGGTTCGTGTCTTGTAGCACCGGCATGTCAGCCACAGAATGGGTGATCTCAGAGGTGGCGGAGGACGCGGAGGTCACGGGCTCGGCGCGGTTGGCGTCGCGTGCGCCGGGCCACTAGAGCGTCGACGAGGCTGAGCGGAGGAGCCGGACCTGCTTGAACTGCAAGCAGAGGAGTCATCGATGGCATACTTCACACTGCGCATCCGCGACTTCAGGGTACTTGAATGCTTCGAGTGGAGTCCGGACGGCGTGTGCGTGTTGTCCGGGGCCAACGGCGCGGGGAAGTCGACCACCCTCGATGCCTTCTGGTTTCTGCGGACGTTGTTCGCGGGGGGCAACGAGTCGGCGTTCCTGGCTGTCGATGGTGGCGCATTTCGGCGCTGGGACGCCGAGGCGGACACGCCGGTAGAGTTCTCGCTTGAGGTTCAGAACATTAGGTGGACGCTGCGCTTACCGATGTCGGCGCACGGTATCAGGGGGGCTTGGGGGGAGGAACTCTTTCGCGATGACCAGATCGTGCTCCGAGCCGGGATGTTCCAGGACGAATGGTTTCTTGGCGTCGACCGTCAGTCGCGTGACGAGAAGCGCTGCTGTGCCAAGGTGCTCTGGGATCGGGGTACGGCATCCTGGATGCAGCCCTTGGTTGACGTTCTCGATGGCCTTCGCCTCTACCCGACCTACTGGCTCAACAAAGTCAAGCAGGTCGAACCCAACGGCGCGGCTGACTCCTACCTGCATGGCAGCGGGCGCAACGTCTGGTCGGTGCTGGCGAACTGGAAGGGCTCGCCACTACGATACCGCGGCCAGTTCGAGTGGGTCATGGCCGAGGCTCGTCGCGCCTTTCCAGGCATCATCGGGACCATCGAGTTCGACCGCGGACTGCCTTACCTTTTTCGCCACGGCGCGACGGACCCGGCGGAAGGATTGTTGCCCAGTCGCGCGGCCGACGGTCTGCTGACAGGGCTTCTTCATCTGGTTGCGGTGGCAGGCGCGAGAAGCGGTTCTCTGGTTGCCTTCGACGAGGTCGAGAACCATCTCCACCCCTACGCCATCCGCTCGCTGGTTGGGGCCATGCGACAGCAGGCAGAGGAGCGCCACCTTACCATCGTCCTAACCACGCACTCCCCCGTGGTCTTGAACCAGTTCCGAGAGGAACCCGAGCAGGTTTTTGTTCTCGGCCACAATGATCCCGAACTGCCGGATCCCGCCAGAATGACCGATTTGCACACCGACGAGTGGCTGGCTCAGGCGAAACTGGGTACGCTCTACGAGCGGCTGGCGTTTGGGGCTCCCGACATTCGTGAGGATGTTCGATGAGGGTGGCTGTCCTTCCCACCGGTCGCACCGAGTTGCGTGGCCTGGGGCGGGCCTTGGGGCGCTTGTTCCCTGGCCATGAGTTCTACTGCCTCGCAGACCCAGCCGAAGACGATCGGCACAGCCGGGAGTCGCCCTATCGAGGCTTCACGAGCCTGGCACTGCGGATGGCTGATGAAGTGGACCCGCCAGAGTCGGCCTGCGATCTGGTGGGGAGCGCAGCCGCGGAAGCGCTTGGAGATCGACGCCGAGAGGCTGCCGACCTGGTGTTGGTTGTTGATGACCTGGAACTCTGCAACGCGAATCAGCCTGCGCGGGTCGTGGCTGTGATGCGAAAGGCGGTCGAGAAACACCTGGGTAACCTCCACCCGCAAATAGGTATTTACACGCGGACGCGGAACGCGCTACTCACGAAGGTTTCGTTTCACCTGATCGCTCCCATGATCGAGGCGTGGTTCTTCGCCGATCCAGCGGCGCTTCAGCGCGCAGGCGTTCCGGCAGGTATGCCGGTGTGCTTCGCCGCGAGCACGGACCCGGAAGCGTTCGTGACCGTGGACGCGGCCTATCTTGCCGCCACGGCGGCAGGTTGCTCGGTCCTTTCGACCCTTCCTCTCAACAAGCAGAAGAAGCATCGCCCTGCGTGGATAGGAACGCTGCCGCGCGAGCGACACCCAAAGGGCTACCTGCAATGGCTCTGTCGAGCGCCCGGGGAGCGTTCATGCACAACCTACTCCGAGACGGCCGATGGCGGCCCGGCACTCGCTGACATCGGCTGGCAGATGCTGCTCGGGAGGCCGGGGGTTCATTTCCAGTTTCTGCGCGCACTGATCCAGGACCTTGAGGATGGTCTCAACCGTCCGTTGGCAAACCTTCCCGTGAACAGCACCGCCTCCCCGGTGACGGCCCGCAGTGGTGCGCCGCTGAACGCGGTTCTGCGCAATCTCTGACCGACCGTAGCCCGTACGAGGAACCGAGAGTGAGGGTAAGCCTAGAAGGGCCAGGGATGGATACCTGAGAACCTGGATGTGGCGTCAACGCTGCGTTACGCCGGGGGCCACACGAGCAGTGTCAACATGCCGGTACTTGCGGCGCGGCGAGGGTTGCGCGGGTCCGTCTTGTGGAACAGGTCGCGGTTGATAGGAGTACCGTGCGATGAAATCCGGCGTGCTGTTGATCTCGCTTCTTTCTGTAGCCGTCGGTGCGGCGGAGGCGCCGTCGGCCAAGGGCGCGGTTCCTACCTTCAGCAGTGCGGTGGCACTGCGACTGGGTACGCCGTTGGTCAGCAACGGCCGGGCGCCGGTGATCCTGGCGCCGACCCACGCGGCGGGGCAGGCGGCGGCGGTGGCGCTGCAGACTGGGTTGACGTCGCGGCTGGGGGTGGCGCCGGTGGTGGTGATGCGTCTGGCCGAGGCGAACCCCGGCCAGCAGACCTGCATCGCCCTGGGGAACATGCTCGACAACGAGTTGCTGACCCGCCTGTACTTCAGCCGTTACACCTTCGAAGACGCCCGGTTCCCCGGGCCCGCGGGCTTCACTGTGCATACGGTCTACGATCCCCAGCATTGGGGGGGAGGTCAGAACGTCATCGTGCTGGGCGCCAGTCGCCCGGAGGCGCTGGCCCTGGCCGTCGAGCGCTTCCTGGGGCTGCTGCAGGGCACTGGAGCGAGCGCCGAAGTGCCCTACGCGCAGGTGGTCGAACCGGTGCAGAAGCTGACCCCCGCGGCCCGCGCCGCCCTGGCGGCCAAGGCGCCGGAGCCGTCCTTCACCGCCTTCCGCAGCAACGCGGAGCTGTATCTCAAGAGTGGCGAGGAGGCCTATGCGCAGATGGCCCTGGCGGCTCTCGACATCATGGTGGGTATCTACGGCAAGGATGCCGCCCGCAAGAGCCCCTGGCCCGAGGAGACGACCGCGGGCGACATCTTTGCGGCCTGGGATGCCTTCGAGGAGTGTCCGCTGATCACGCCGGAGAAGCGCGCCGCCTACCTTGGCGCCTTCTTCCTGTGGAGCCGCGATCTCACCAAGCGCTCCTACGAGTACAGCCGTATCGACGAGACCTTCACGGTGACCTGGAATCACACCACCTTCGCCCTGCTGGGGCTGTATCACGCCGGACGCTACTTCGACCGCCATTTCGGCGTGCCCGAGGCGGCGGAGTGGGCCCGCCGCGCGCGTCTTGGCTTCAGCGCCCAGGCGCGTTCCTGGAAACCGCAGGAGGACGCCGACAGCTACCTGGTGCTGACCCTGCGGCACGTGCTCGATTACGCGCTGGCCGAATGGGACCTGCGCTTCTTCGAGTCGGGGTTGATCCGGCAGTACGCCGACTACGTGGTTGCCTGCGGCGACAACCGCCAGTGGCCCGCCGGCTTCGGCGACAGCGGCTACTCGAGCGCCCCGACCATGGCCCTGGCAGCGCTGCCGGTGGCGTTTTGGTGGACCCGCGACGGGGCCTACCTCTGGATCCTGAACGCGGTGTCTCCCAAGGGCGTCTGGCAGAATCCCTACTGGCAGGATGTCCAGCCCCATCCGCCGACGCGTTTCACCGGGTTGAATGTCTTGCCGCTGGACCGGCAGATTTACGAGGACACGCAGAAACGGCCATCCTACAACGAGGAGTTTGCCAAGGCCGAGGTGTCCTTTGAAGAGGCCTGGGACAAGATCAGTTTTCGCGAAAACTGGACGCCTGAGGGGCAGTACCTTCTCCTGGACGGCTTCGGCCGGGGCAAGCACCTGCACTTTGACACCAACGGCATCACCACCTTCGTGCAGGATGGGGAACGCTGGCTGCTCGACCATGACTACCTGGTGCGTAACACCACCGAGCACTCGCTGCTGTCGGTGCTGCGCGAGGGGCGCGGCGCGGCGCTGATTCCGAGTCTGGCCGGCCTTGCCAGCGTCGGCGAGCTGCCGGGGCTGGCCGCCACGCGTACCTGGGTCAAGGGCTACAACGGGGTCGACTGGGAGCGTCAGGTGCTGTGGTGCAAAGGCGCCTGGTTCCTGGTGCGGGACACGGTTACCGCCCGGGAGGCGGGGCGCTACGACCTGGATCTGACCTGGAAGACCATCGACCGCGGCAGCCAGACGGTTGACGCCGAGGGGCGCTTCCTGGCCCGTCGTGGCGGCGCTTATGTGAGCGACGGACTGTCAACCCTCGCGGATCCGCAGGCCAGCCACGGCAAGGCGGTGGTTCTCGGCGAGCCCAGCTCCCGGCTGGTGTTCGGCGTCGAGCTTGGGGCGGGCAACTGGGAGGTGGACGTGATTGGCTACGGCACGGATGGCAGCAACGACTCCGTCTATGTCAGCCTCGACGGTAGTGAAGCCCTGGCGGCGCACCTGCCGCAGGGCGCCTTCGGGCCCTCCCGCGGGGCGTTTGAGGCGGGCTCAGGCACGCCCAAGCTCACCCTGGCAAGCGGCGGGCGCCACGTGGTCCAGGTCACATTGCGCGAGAATCCGCCGGTGCGTCTTGACCGGCTCGAGTTCCGTCGCCCGGGGGTGCCGCCGGTGGTCATTGAGGCCGCAACGGCGCCGGGGGTGGCGGCGGCGGACCTCGGACGGCTGCCGCCACTGGCTCTGCACATTGATGCCGCGGAGCCGGTGCAGGCATGGGTCACGAATCACGTTCGCCAAGGCATCTCGGTGCCCGTCTCGATCCTGCATCAGCGGCGCTCGGCGGAGCTGCAAGCCGGTCAGCCGGTCAGCTTCTGCTCACTGGTCAGCGCCACCGGTCCGGCCCATCCTACGGAGTTTGCGGTTCAAGCGCTGCTGCCGGGCGCCTACCGGGTCGCCTCAGCTCAGAGCGCCGCGGCGGCGGGGTTCGGGTCGGTCAGCCTGGGCGCCTGGCAGTGCGTTGCGGGGGCCTGGTTGGTGCAAGGGACGTCAGCCCAGCTTGTGGCGGCCAGCAGTGTCGGCCTCAAAGAGTCCCGGCTGGGGTTTGAGCCGGCCGCCAACCTGGCTCTGGACCTGGCCCGCGGGCGGCTGACCGTGATCGCCGCGGCGCCGACCCGCCTCACGGTGGTGGGCTGTACCGTCGAATCCCCGGCGGCGCCGACGGTGCAAGGGGTCGTGATGCTGCCGGCGGGGACGCATGAACTAGGGCTTAAAGGGCTTGACGCGGCGAGTCTGGCGGAGGTTCCAAGCCTGGCGGCGCCGCCTGCGGTCGCCGCGACGGCGACCGTCGTGCGGCCGCCCGCCCTGGAGCCGCTGTGGAGCCTCACCCTGGCGGCGGGACAGCCGGTGTTCCGCGTCACTCCCGCGGA
>CAILKC010000585.1 GCA_903834675.1 uncultured Victivallales bacterium
CTCCCAAGCCGCGTCCTCTCCTCACCCAACTGCTGGATGCCGCCCACGTCAAGCTCCCCACCCTATCGCACATGCCAGCCCCGATTGTGGTCACCAAGGTGAAACTTCAGAATCGCCGTAAAGCCCACAAAAAGAGTACGTTACGGAAATGACGAAGTGTGGATATGGGGGGAACATCCGTCAGACCCTCTGCCGCCTGTACCTCAGTGCGGCCGAGGTGCTGCGCCCCCTGTACCTGCGCATGAAGAAGCTGCGGATCGCCTGCGGGGTGATCTTCACCGACGACACCCCGGTCGCCCTGCAGGTGAAGGGTCACGGCAAGACGGTCACCGGTCGCATGTGGGTCTACGTGGCCGGCGGGGCCGGACCGCCACTGCGGGTGTTCGAGTTCACCGTCGACCGCTGCAAGAAGCGGCCCAAGGAGTTCCTCGAAGGTTATCTGGGCTATATCCATGCCGACGCCTACAAGGGCTAAGACGACCTCTTCAAGCAAGAGGGTGTCTTCGATTGTGGCTGCTGGATGCACGTCCGCCGCAAGTTCTTCGAGGCGGTCGACGCGCCGAAGGATCTGCGCGAGGCGGTGCTGCGCGCCATCCGCCACATCTTCCGCTACGACAAGTTTGCCCGGCGGCATCCCAGCGGCGGCGACGAACTGGTGCTGGCCGTGCGCCGCGAGAAGATCGCACCGCTGATCGACTGGCTCTTCGCGCGTACCTCGAGCGCGCTCACGGGAGGCGAGGTGCTGCCCGCTTCGGCCTTCGCCGGGGCCATCGGCTACATGCACATCCTCGGCAACGCCCTGCGGACCTTCCTCGCCGATGCCCGGCTGCGCCCCGACAACGGCGAGAGCGAACGCGCCCTCCGGCCCCTGGCAATCGGACGCAATAATGCCGAGCTCGATATTATGCTGAGTAAAGGCCCTTTGGGAGCGCACCGAGGGGCGGGACTCGCACTACTCGTAGGCCTGTGTCCTTGGCATAATCAGAGGCCCTCAAGAAATGCCAGGAGCGCGTCAGGCGGTGAGTACCGAACTGGCCGGCAGGTGGGCTCGTCCAGCGCAGCGAGCGCGCGTTCCTTCATCGCGAGATCCGCCTCAACGTAGATGTGCGTTGTCGTGGGGCTCTCGTGTCCGAGCCAGAGCGCGATCACGGTCGGTGCGACTCCAGACTGCAACAAGTGCATCGCGGTCGTGTGCCTGAGCGTGTGCGGCGACACCGCCCGCCCGCAGAGGGAAGGGCAGGCCTCCGCCGCTGTGGTGACAGCCCTATGCAGGCGAAACTCGACACCGGCCCGGCTCATCCTCCCTCCTTGCCGGTTCGGGAACACAGGGTCCCTGGCGTCGCCCCCCGTATCGTGCAACCACTGCCGGAGCTGAGAGGCTGTGTTTTTCCAGAGGGGGATGAGTCGCTCTTTGCGCCCCTTCCCGTGCAGCGTGATGCTGCGAGAGCGCTCAAGATCGACATCGGCGACCTGTAGGGCGGTGATCTCCGACACCCTCGCGCCGGTGTTGTAGAGAGTGGCGAGCATCACCCGTCTCCGTCATGCGGCACTCAGCATAATATCGAGCTCGGCATTATTGCGTTTATGTCAAGCTCAGCATAAACGCAAGAACTGGCTATTCGCCGGCAGCAAGGGCGGCGGCGACGCCACCGGCATCCTGCTCTCGCTGGTGCAGACCTGCCGGGTCATGGACATCGACCCGTTCGTCTACATCGAGGACGTCCTGCGCCGCATCAACGGCCA
>CAILKC010000586.1 GCA_903834675.1 uncultured Victivallales bacterium
CTGCGGTATCTGCGGTTGTTCGAGGTGGTCTGAGAGCCACAGACCGGCCGACGCGGCGCCGGCCGTGACCGTGCGCAAGTACCCGTGCCTGCCCGGCCTGGCTTTCGCCGAGGCACTAACGTTCCCTGACGGCAGTCCGGTCAGCCGCAGCCCTCGGCCCTGCCTCACTGATCGTTGCGTACTCCTTGTCGGAGGCGCCAGTCCAACCGGTTACGGACGAGTTCCTGGCGGCACTCTGGCCTCCGCGGCGGTGGAGTTCCTTACACGTTGTACGAATTCCTGGCGAATTCCATGCGCCCATGCATCATGGTGGGAGGTTTTGAGGAGCAATTGGCGGATCATGACTACACATTGCGTTGCCTGCAGTTCTTCCTGTCGTTGCAGGAACCCTTTGCCGAAGCTGGGAAGCGGCTTGCATCCTTGGGCCACAGAAAAGTCATGATGGCGACCCTGTTCAGCGACAGCGAGACCGAAAGAATACGGCATACCCTCGAACAGCAGTTCGTTGCCGCTCGTCTCGCGGCAGACTGCATTGACGCCAATTGGCATCCGTTATCAGCCTGGCAGTTGCTTGGTTGGGAAGTCCGTCGGACCAGCCAGGAAATGAACGCGACTACCAGGTGAACGTGGTGAGCAGACAGCAACACTAGAGAAACCGCATCCGTCTGACACGGGTGATCCCGGCCAATGGCGCCCGAGCAAGGAGGGTTTCTACCCTGTCCCGTCTCAGCGTTCCCATGGACAGGTACCTCAGCCTGTACCTGGGGGAGATCCTGGCGGTGCAGGCGGACGAGGACTTCGAGGAGCGGGTTGCGGGTTGACCGGGAGCGTGCGCGCTCGCATCGGCTACTACAGGCAAGGGTGCAGGATATGAAGGAAGGCCTGACGGTGGACATCGACGAGGCGATCCGTACACGCCGGAGCATTCGGAAGTACCGGCCCGACGCCATCCCCGAGGTGGTGCTGCGGCGCGTCCTCGATGCTGCCGGCCGCGCGCCTTGGGGAGACGGGGGCAGCAAGCGCCCGCCGACGAGGTTCATCGTTGTCCGCGACCAGGAGACCCGGGCGAAGCTGGTTCCTCTCTGCCACAACCAGAGGTTCATCGGCACCGCGCCGGTGGTCATCGTCGCCTGCGTACCGGAGACGGATGCCTACAATCGCGGCGGATGGATGGAGCGTTACTCCAGTCTGGTGGACGCCATCGCCCATCAGTCATCCATGTAGCAGGAGCTATCCCATGGCGAAGAGTCTTCCCCGGAACGCGGCACCCCTTTCCTCCCTGACCGCGGTGGGGTTGGGGTTTGCACTCATGGGCCGCGATACGGGTGCGTCGCCACTGCAGGCGTTACTGCACGGCACCCCGCGGGAATGCTCCGCAACCGGACGCCACATGGGCACTCAGGGTGAGATCACGTGCCGAAGCCAACCCTGGCATCCGAGAGTGGTGACGCGTTGTTTCGTGCTGGCCGAACTGCTCGTCGTGTTGCTCGTGCTGGCGGTGTTCGCCAGCGTGGTCGGCCTGTCCACGGACGCGGCCCGCGAGAAAGCGCGGCAGGCCGTGTGCGTCGATCATCTCAGGCATCTCACTTCGGCTTGGCGCCTCTACGCCGAGGACCACGATGGCGCGGTGCCGCCGGTCTCGGAGAAGGTGCATAACACGGGCAAGAGTTGGGAGGACGTTGCGGCCTGGCCCACGCTCATGCAGGCCTACATCGACGACCCGGCGCTCGAGGGCGTGAAGCCGCGCAGCCCGGCCATCGCGCTGACGGCCGGCGGGGTCCTCTCGTGCCCGGGGCTGCGCGCCGGGGTCGGCTCGCACACCCCGCACTATGGAATGAACCACGTGGCCGTCCAACGCGAACCGGGCGGCTGGGAACGTCTGCCGGACATGCCGCAGCCTGCCCGGACGCTCATTTTCGCCGACAGCCGAGGCTGGTATGTGATCGGCCCGACGTGGGGCCTGCAGAACATCGTGTTCCGGCATTCGGGCGGCGCCAACGGCGGCTTTGCCGATGGCCACGTCGACTGGCTGCCAGAGCGGGAGCTTGCGGAGTCCGCAAAGGACTGGCATGGCAAGGCGCCATGGCAACCCAAGAGCGGCGTGGCCGCCACCGATATCAGGGGGAAGCAACCATGATCACCTCACTTCGATGGGCCAGGATGATGGCTCGCGGCGCGCTTCTCGCCGGAGCCCTGCTCTCCGCCGAGGCACTCCAAGCCGCCCCGGTGGTGCTTGAGACCGGGGACCGGTTCTTCCCCACACCCGCCGCACGCTGGGAGTTCGCGGCAACCCCCTTCGCCCTGCGCCAGGTCACCGAAGTTGGCAGCGGCCACGCCTTCCTCGCCCGACCGGCGAGCGTACGCTTCCGCGACGGCAAGACGGCCGAAGTCCTGACGCCGTCAAGAGAGTCCATCCAGAGCCAGGACGGCGTGCTGACCGTGAGGCAGGAGTTCGCGACGCCGCCGCTGCGGGCGGAGCAACGGCTCTCCGTGAGAGATGACACCCTGGTGTGGGAGGTCATCCTGACCCACGACTCGCCCCAGGAGTTGTGGATCGAACCCACGCTGCGGCTGCCCGTCGCCGCCAGCCCAACGGCCCGGTACTGGGACGGACGGGAGGATCGCGCCGCCGCGGCGGCACCGTTCGTGCGGGACGAGTTCTCCAACACCTTCCCCGTCAGCCTGCTGGCCGATGGCGGGAGCGGGTTGGCGGTCGGGGTGCCGCCCACGGTCGAGACGTCGTTCCTGCAGAACGGCATTGACCAGGACGGCCACGTCTTCTACGGCACGCGGCTGGTGGTCGCCCCGGGCCGGCCCGCCGGCATCACCTTCCTGCTCTACCTGGTCAAACCGTCCTTCGGCGCCCGTGATGCTGTCCACGGCTACTGCCGGCGCTTCCCCGCCAGCTTCGAGCCGACGCCGGGTGTGGACCCGCGGCTGGTCGACGGCCGGCGTACCGACACGCTGCAGATCTGCCACTACGGGGGCGGGATCAAGGATGCGCGCACGGCCGTGCTCGCCTCACAGTACTACGGCGGCTACGAGTGGGGCTACACGCCGTTCAAGCGCGAAGGCGACTACGTCGGGCGCAAGGAGTACTGGGACATGGACCTGACCGAGGGTGAGCGCAAGCGCCTGGACGAGGCAACCGCGAATGGCACCTGGGACCGGTCGGACTGGGAGCGTTTCCACCAGACGCGCGCCGCGCGGTTCCGCGACGCCGACCGGCGCGGGAACACCGTCCTGGCGTTCTACCTCGTCAACCACGTCGACAAGGCGCTCGCGGAACGGCTGGGCATGGCCGACTACGCCTTTCCCCGCACCACCACAGCGGGGTTGATCGAGAAGAACTGGGTGCTGCCTTACGGCACCGTCTACTACTTCTACCCGTGGGCCACCCCGTACGAGACGATCCTGCGGCGCGACCTGCCGGAGGTCGTGCAGGAGCTGAACCTCTACGCCTTCGCCCACGATCTCTACGGCGAGCCGACCGACTACACCCGCTACCGCAAGAAGCTCGACTACCCTCTGCCCGGCTGGAGCTACGACGAGGAAGGCCCGTTCATCTCCCAAGGCCTCGGCTACCGGCATCAGGCGGACTTCATTCACACCCTGAAGAAGGGCGACCGCACCGTGGGGCTGATTGTCAACGGCATGACCGGCGCGCACCCGCTCTGCTTCTTCGCTGCCGACGCGTTCATCTCCGAGTCGCGCATGACCGTGGCCTTGACCCCGGAAGACCGCGACCGCTACATCCATTGCCGCCTCTTCGCCGGGCACAAACCGGTCTACCAGCATGGCTACGCCAGCGGCATCCTGCTGGGCGATACGGTGCCGTGGGAGACACTCACGCCTGAGCAGTGCCGCGCCGTTTACGATGATTTCGTGCGCGACTACCTGATCTACCTCTACCAGGCCGGCCTTACCCCGAGCCGGCACCTGAGCGAGGTGCATGAGGTCATCAGCAAGGAACTGCCGGTGCTGCTCGAGGTCATGAGCCGGGGCTTTGAGCCGGCGCCCGGCTGCCTCGGGGCCCCAGAGTTGGAGCGGGTCCGCTACGGCGCTGGGCTGGGTGCTGCGGTCGTGCTCTCCAACCGGACGAGCCGTGCCATGCCGACGGCGGAACGCTTGCTCAGCCGCTACCTCGCCGAAACCGGCAGTGTGGTGCCGGCCGAGGGCCGCGGCGGCGAACTGGCGTTCCGGGTTGACGGGACAGCGACGGTCTTCCCCCTCACCGTGGTGCCCATGGAGAACCGGATCGTCACGTTCCCCGTGGCCATCCGCAGCGCCAAACCGCTCCAGGGCAACGGCCGCTGTGTGGCGGAAGTCGAGCCTCTGCGCCGCGTCTACCGCATCACGCTGGACCTGGCGGCGCCGACGGAGGCCCGCATCGCCGTGGCGCCCGACCCTGGCTTCACCGTCGCTCAGGTGACCTGCGGCGGGACGACGTTGGCCGAGGGCGACACGGCGCGGCTCGCGGCGGGCACCAACACTCTGGTGGTCGAGACCGTGTCCGCCCTCTTCCATGCCCCGGTCAGCGCCTTGACTGGGTTTCCGTTCGGCGACGCCACGGTGGTGTTGCCGGAGAAGCCGGACGAACGCGAGCAGGCCGCGGCCCAGATGCTGCAGGACTTCGTCGAGGTCCGACTGAAGAAAAACCTGCGCGTCGGTATGCCGATCTCAGCGGCCAAGCCGGTGATCCGCATCGTCCGCCCGCCCCAGGGCCAGCGCCGCGGTGTCACCGTCGAGGGAAATTCGCTGACCGCTCTGGGGACCGATCCGTTCGACACCCAGCAGATCACCTGGGACCTGCTGCGCTTCCTGGACCGGTACGACCCGCGGTTCGTCCCCACCGGCGCCGTCCTCTACGCCGGCGGCGACGCCTCGACCACGAAGATGCTGGAGAAGGCGGAGCTCATGAAGCAGTGGGTGCGCGAGGTCAAGACGGAAAAGCGCCTCGCCTGGAACGGATTCCCGAAGCCGGAGCGTCCGGCCCAGACGGCCGTGGTCCGGCCGGAGGATCTGCGCGTCATCGCGGTGCCGCGGCTCGACGGGGTACCGGTCATGGACGGCAAGCTCGATGATGAGGTCTGGCGGAGCGCCGCCGTCGCGGACGGGTTCACCGTGCTCGGCAAGGCAGACACCCGGCCGACCCAACCCACCGAGGCCCGCGTATTCCGCACCCGGAACACACTTTTCGTCGGGTTCACCTGTCACGAGGCGAATATGGACAAGGTGCTCGCCCAGATGAAGGAGCGCGATTCACCGGTTTGGAACGACGACGTGTTCGAGTTGCGCTTGGCGCCCGGCGTAGCGCCGACCGCTGCCAAGTACCCGTACTACATCTTCCTCGTCAACTCGATCGGCACCCGGACAGACCTGCAGAAAGGCGGCACCGAGATGGCGTGGAACGCCGACTGGGCCGGCGCTGTCCATCGTGACGCCACGTTCTGGTCAGGTGAGCTGCGGATTCCTCTAGCCGCGCTGGCGGGCTCGGTGGCCAACGTCTGGCGGGCAAACTTCTCGCGCTTTGAGAAGCCAAACGCCGAGTACAGTACCTGGTCGCCGATCCCCGAGCATCTCGCCGACCAGCCGCCCCGGTTTGGGATCATGAACCTGCCGTAAGCGTCCAGACACCCGCGGGGTCTCCGGAAGCAGGGGTCCCCCAAGTCTCCTGGTGAGGATGGAGCCATGGTAAAACGCGCACAGAGATGTGTTTGCCGGATCCCGACGCTGTGGGCGCGGCGCTCCCGGGGTGCCCTCGCGTGGCTGGCCGGGACAGCCGGCCTCTGGCTCCTGCTGCTGGCGGGGAAGGACGCACTCATCGAGCGGTTTGTCTGTTCTCAGGTGTTCGGGGCGGAGCTGCCGGTAGTGGCCGGGAGCGAAGCAACGCTGGCAGACCTGTCCGCGATCCCCGGAGTTACCCCGCAGTACGTGGCGGCGGTCAACCAGTTCCTGCAGGCGCAGCGCAGTGACAACCCGGCCCGTGACTACACCGTCTGTATCGCGGCTTTCCAGCAGATCGCCGCGGCCACCGATAACCCCGAGTTGCAGATCCGCAGCCACTACTTCCTGGCGTTCGCGCTGCTCCTCCAGCGCGACGTCGCCCAAGCGTACCAACACGCGAAAACGGTGCTGACCCTGGCCCGCGGCCTGTACCGCAACGATACGCGCGTCGGGTGGGCGACCCGGCTGGCGGACTTGGCCGATAGGGGTGATCTGACCCTGTCCGATATGCGTATCGCCATCACGGCCCAGTCCGGCGCCGAGTGCTCGCGGCTCGTCGGCGACCTCGGCCAGGTCGTGCCGGGGCGGGAGAGGACCAGAAAACCATGAAGCGAAGAGTCGCGATCACCAGCCAGCCAAGTACATGCTCGCCATGAAGTGCATCTCGGCACGCTTCGACAGCCACGATCTGGAGGACACCAAGTTCCTGATCGACTACCTGCAGCTACGCACGCCGAACGACGTGTTCGACCTCATCCAGGCCTACTACCCGCAACGCCTTATTCCTCCGCAGACGCAGTTCCTGATTGAGGAACTCCTCCCCCGGCATACGGACGCGACCAAGGGGCGAACGGGCGCTGCCTCGGACCCAACGGAACAGGCATGAAGCAGGCGTACTACACTCCGGAAGTTGGCGCAATGGGCGAGTCCATCGGTAGGCTGCGACTGGAGGATGTGCAGAATCCCCACGTCAGAAGGAGGCTCCGTATCCGATCCTTTGTCCCAGGATCTCGCGCACACGTCGTCTGATGCGGTAGGAGAACCGGGGCGACTCGAGCACCCGCTCCAGCGCCTCTGCAGCGATCGCGACCCGGCAGGATCGCTCGAAGTAGTCCAAGACCGCCGTGTACCAGCCCCGCGTTGTGTTGGTCGAGGGTGTGCGGAACAGGTCGTCGACCAGCAGGCCGACCAGCTCGCACTCCCAGTCCGGTTCGTGTGCGAAGCTGAGCTGGCGCAGAATCTCAACCCGGAGCTCCTTGTCCGGCACGCTCAAAGGTGGCGGCAAGTCGCGCAGGTAATGGCAGAGGCCCTCGAAGGCAGCCCTGTTGCCCCGGCCGATGAGGAGGCCGAAGCGCCGCACGACCTCCTGCCGGGCCTGGGATGACCTCGTCTCGGCCAACTGCCGCAGGTCCTCCTGAACCGGCCTGTTCGCCCAGTCGATGCGGTTGACGGCATCCTCCAAGACGGCCCGCTCCAGGCTCGCCTTGGTCAGCTCCCCACCTCGCGCCTGACGCAGAAGCTCGGCCGTCAACTCCAGGGACATCTCTGTCTCGGGGACGTCGTCGACGGGGTCGAAGTGCTCACAGGCGTCGTGGTCCCAGGCGAACCTCTTCCGCCGCACCAAGTCCTGGCAACGCGAAAAGTCCTGGCGCCCCAGAATGTCGTCCAGGTGCGGTTCGAGTTCGGCGTCGCGAAGGCAAATCGCGTGATCGCTCTCGAAGGGCGCTGCGGGGTGGGAGTGCTGGCAGTTCCCGCACACACGGTCAAGCGTAGGCGCTTCATGGGTCATCGAAGGCCATCCGCGAGAGCACCGAGGGGGTGACCACGCCCAGCAACCAGCCGGTCTACTACGGCAACGAGAAGCTGCGCGCTGGCATGGTCGAGTCTGCCATCCGGGCGGCGGGGTTCTCGCCGTCGCGCCTGGCCACGATCCGGGAGAAGCAGTGGAATGAACGCCTGACGGCGCAGGAGTACGACCAGGCCCGCAGTGACATCTACCGGCGCGTGCGCGCCTACTACAATGAGAGCGCCGCCTCGCGCGACCCGTCAGAATGGGCCGACATCCTGGGCTTGATCGAAGGGTACAACGCGCGGGTGACCCGGAATGCCTCGCCGGCGCCGTTCATCAGCAATGATGTACTGAAACGCATCGCCACGCAGACGGGCCGGGCGCCGCGGCGCGAACGCCTGCGGGAAGAGGGCGCCGAGGACCGGGAAGACCCCGTGTTGCCGCTGACGGCACCGGAGCCAGCGCCCGTGGGCGGTGAGTCGCGGCGGGACCGGTATCGGCGGGACCGCACGGCACGGGGGGAGCGGCAGGAGCGGGTGACGGCTACACGGTGAGGGGTCGCCTACACCCCACCGCGACGCTGGCGCAGAAGCGCCGCATACTCAGGAAGGCTGGTAGTGCAGTCGAGTAGCAGCGCGAACTCGGCGGGGGCGAGATGCAACTGCCTGGCCATGGAACCGAAGGTGCCAGGCGGTACGGGCTTGCGACCGTGGGGGACGGTGATGCGGCAGGCTTTGAGGCCATCGAGGAGGAACCAGCCGTTGCACTCGGGACCCTGCCGGAACTCGATGCGCAGCTTTCGGGTACAGCAACGCATGATCTGGTCGCTGTCGAAGCGGGCCGCCTTCATGGGTTGACGATGAGTTCGGCAAGTGTGGTGCGCACGGCAGCCCACGCGGGAGTGAAGCCGCCAGGGTCAGCGGTAAGGTCGGCGTAGAGGCTGGCAATCTCGCGCCCGAGCGAGGCAACGGCGGCTTCCTGGGTTGCGCCGAGGCCAAAGACCTGGGGAACCGCAGGGGTAAAGGCGTGCCACTCGTCGCCATCGGGGCGAAGTGTGCAGGAAAGGGGCTGCTTGAGCCGGTGACTGCCCAAGGTGAGGATGGTAGAATGTACCGCGCGGCTACGGGGACGGCGTGCCGGGATGGCGGTAAGGGTGCTCACGGCGGAAGCATAGCGCCCGGCAGCGCGGCGGTCAAGAGGGTGGGCGGCGGGGAACGGACGAAATGGGCGGAACGGCTTCGCGCATCGCCTGCGCGGACTGCGGGCACTTCAGGAAGGCGCCGATCCAGGTCGCTTTTGGCCCCACCCCCCGCACCCAAGGCCGCCAAGAGTCCCAACCGCCCTTGGCGGCCTTCCTATTGGCTCCCACGGCCCAGTTCGGGCAGGACGTCAATGGCCTTGCGCTGTTCCGGGTCATCGTGGGTGTAATCGCTGTGGGTGGCGGCGTTGCTGTGACCGACCACGCGCATTCGGACATCTTCCGATACCCGCGCGTTCGCCATCCAGGTTACCACCGTGTGGCGCAGACTGTGAAAGGTGAGGTCGGAAGGCAGGCCGGCGTCCCGGCGAGCGTACGAGAACCGTCGCGCCGTGCAGCGCTGCTCGTAGGTCGCGGCCAGTTCGGGAAATACGAACTCGCCTTGGCGTTCCAGGCCGTCCAGGTACGCGGCCAGGGTGCGATGAATCGGCACGGTCACGCGGATACCGTGCGCGGTCGTCTTGATCGGCTGCAACCGGATCGTGTCAGGGTGGACCTCGGACCAGCGCAGGAAAGCTATGTCGTGGTAGCGCAGACCCGTGTAGATACCGACCAGGATAGCGCCCCGGTACTCGCCCGTGGCCGCGGCCAGCAGCCGCTCGGCTTCGTCGAGGGTTAGGCCCCGCGGCTCGCGGCTCTTGTCCCTGGCAATCCTTATCCCGCGCCAGGGGTCGGTAGAGATACCATGCAGCGGCGCCACCACGCGGTAGATGCGCGCGCAGTCCCCGACGGTGTTCGCGACCGTCTTGCTGGTGCCAGCAATCGCCGGCACGTAGGCGCGGCAGGCAGCCGGATCGAGTTCCTGCAACGTCTCGACGCCCGGTCGGTGATCCTTGACCCATGCCGCGAACTTCAGCCCGTGCTCGGCGGCAAGCCTGGCGTGTTTGGTTGCCGGGACAGAGGCCCGGTACTCGCCGGCCACGTCCGCCAGGGGCAACCCTCGCCTCACTCAGCCCGCGAAGGCGGCGCGCAGGAGCGTCTCAATCCTGCGCTCATCCGCCCGGCCCTGCGTAGCCTCTCGCATGGTCAACAGTATCCGCTCGGCGTCGTTGCGGTCCGGGCTGCCGGTGGACACCTGGCGCTTGAGACCTTTGGCCCACCAGCGAATCTGCCACGTCAGGCGTCCGCTCTGCCTATATAGGTACATTTTAGGCGTCCTCGTTGACGTGGCCGACGTAGCGGCTCACCGGGTAACGAACGGGTAAGCATCGGACCAAGAAAAAAGGCGCTTCCGGGTTTCTTGTGGGCAGGTTCATGAGGAACTGGGGTAAAGTTCCAGGCCGCCGCAGTGGAAGAGTATGGCGGTGCGCAGATGCACCCTGCTGCGGAACCCGAAGGCGTCGCGCTTGATCTTCTCGATCTTACTGTTCAGCCCCTCGGTACAGGCGTTGGTGACGCCGCGGGTGATGGCGTTGACGACTCCCTGCCAGTGGTTCTTGACGGTGTGCGCCGCCTTGCGCATGGGCTCTAGCCGTGAATGGGTTGCCCACCAGAACCACCTCTTGAAGAACTTCTCGGCAGCTTCGACCGTGTCGTGTCGCCATACCTCGCGAAAGTTCTCCTTGATGGCCCAGGCTCTCCCGGTCTTGAGCGCCTGACGGCGGAGTTGTTCGAAGCGCTCCACCCGGTGCGCCGGAATGTTCTCATAGTTGTAGAGGAAGAGGTAACGGGAGCGGAAGAAGGAACTGCGTTCGCCCTCGCCCTCGATGTCTTTCTGCTCGGCTTTCCTGACTTCATCAACCGCCTTGTTCACGATCATGGTCACATGGAAGTGGTCGAAGCAGATGTCAGCCTGGGGCATGAACTCGGACACCACCTTGGCGTAACCCGCACTCATGTCCATGGCCACGGCCTCCACCGTCGCCAGGGCGGCCTTGCGTTCGGCGAACCACGGCGAGATGGCTTCGACGCTGCGCTGGTCCATCACCTCGATGACACGTCCCTGGTCCAGGTCAGTGATGATCGTGGAGTACTTGTGGCGCTTGAACATGGCCTTCTCGTCGATGCCGAGGCGCTTTGGCAGTTCCGGACTGCGCCGCGCCATTCCGCGCTCCACCGCCCGGTCCATCACCCGGTGGATCTCATCCCAGGACAGTCCGGTGAGGCTGGCCGCACCATCCCGGCTGCACTCCTGTAAGGTCTCGATGCAGCGCTTCTCCATCGGCATGGTCAGCCGTGAGTGACCGTCGGACAGAGGCGGCCTGATCTGCAGCGTACCGTCCTGTGAACAGGCCACGCGTGGCAGCGCAGCATGCAGCCAGGTCTGGTACTCGCAGGTGTCCAGATGCCGCCAGGCACGCTCGGGGGTATGGTCGTATACCGGCAGGCTCAGGTCGCAGCTCGGACAGGCGAACCGCGACCCCGAAGCGTGCTCCAACCACACGTCGACCCGCCGGTTGGCGTGACCTACTTCCACTCGGCATACCCGCCAGGGGGCTGGCGGCGCGATCATACTCTGGTAGAATGGTACGATATCCATGTGGCCGCCCCGGCGGATCTCCTACGCTGCGCCGACTGCACCCCTGCGAGAATGGGCGCCGAACTGTACTCGGTGAGGCAGTGAAAATGCTCGTCGCAGCAGGGGTGCAGTCGGCGTGGCGTTCCGGCAGCCCCTGGACCGCAGTAATATCACACTGCAATACCGATACTTACATAACTGCGTGCGAGAAAACCTTCCGACTTAGTGACGGTCATAGGCCCTTCGACCTCGCCAAAACAGCACTTCCAGGCACGATTTCTACCCACAGGAATCCCAGAAGAGCC
>CAILKC010000587.1 GCA_903834675.1 uncultured Victivallales bacterium
CACACGCCGTCAGTCATGGCACAGGCGCCAAGCCAAAGCGGTGTCGCGGTCGCCGTCGGCGACCTTGCCAGGCGCACTCCAGCTGGCCGACGCGCGATATGGACTGCGTGCGGCAGAGGGCCGCGTCCGCGGCCCGTCGACGCCGCTTTCACGGCCGGCGGTACGACGGCGGTCGTTTCTTGAAACCGCCCTGCGGTCGGGTGTGCGGTTCTGGCAAGGCCCGTAATCCGGGCTAAGGTTAGTGTTTGCCTTCTGAGCGGTTCAACAGAGGAATAGATGCCATGCTTGTGCTGACGGATCTTGAAGCCAGGGTTCTGGGGTGTCTGATCGAGAAGCAGTTGACCACCCCGGAGTATTACCCGCTGTCGCTGAATGCGCTGATGCTGGCCTGCAATCAGAAGAACAACCGTGACCCGGTGGTGAGCTACGACGACAAGACCGTGGTGCGCGGCTTGGACGGGCTACGCGAGAAGAAGCTCATCTGGATGGTGCATTCGGCGGGCAGTCGCGTGCCCAAGTACGAGCACCGCCTTCCCGAGACACTGCCCTTGCCCGCGGATCAGGTTGCGGCGCTTTGCCTGCTGCTGCTGCGCGGTCCGCAGACCGCCGGTGAGATCAGAGGTCGCAGCGACCGTCTGCACCCCTTCTCGACCATTCCGGAGGTCGAGATTGCCCTGCATCAGCTTTCGCTGCGGCCGGAGGGCGCGCTGGTGGTCAAGCTGCCCTTGTTGCCGCGGACGCACGAACCACGCTTTGCGCACCTGCTCTGTGGCGAACCGGTGATACCGACCGTGACGGTGCCCGTGCCGGCGGCGGAGGCAGCGCGCGCCGCGGTCGAGGCCGAGAATGCCCGCCTGGGCAAAATCGAGACGGAGCTCGCCGCGCTGCAGGCTGAGATGGCCGAAATGAAGGCGCAGTTTGCCGCCTTCCGCGAACAGTTCCAGTAAGCGCGAATACGCCAGCCGGAGTTATTCCACAAGATAGCCTGAAAGACATGCAACCTACGGCCCTGCGGGCGGTCTGTGCCCCGTTGAATGGGGTCTCCTGAGGCGGTATTTTGTCATAGTACTGCACGGGTTTCCCGACCTGTCACGGCTGAGGCCGCGGCAGGCGCAAGCCGGCGAACCGGTCCAAGGAGTGCGAAACATGAGAAGCAGATCACGTCGGTCCTTCACTCTCATCGAGCTCTTGGTGGTGATCGCGATCATCGCGATTCTGGCGGCGATGCTGCTGCCAGCGCTGGCCAAAGCGCGTGACAAAGCCCGGCAGGCGAGCTGCCTGAGCAATACCAAGCAGCTCGGGCTTGCCTGGTTCATGTACGCCCAGGAATGGAATGAGTCGGCGATGTCCGCGAACCTTGGGCCGGGGCTGCCCGCCTACACGCTGCCGAACGGCACCACCTACAGCGGTGGCTACATCCTCTGGCCGGCCATGTTGTACTCCTATACCAGGGACTTCGGCATGTATAACTGCGCAGCCAACACGTATCGCTGGGCGGGCGAGTACAACGGCGCTTCCTGCTATGGCTATCTCAACATCAACTGGGGCCAACCTCTGGCCTCGTACACCCAGCCGGCCAACACCCTGGTCATGTATGATGTGCGCAGTGCCGGCGGCTTTACCAACCAGTACGCTCCGGGCGGGGGCCTGGCCAGCCCGCCGGCCAGCGGTCCGGCGCCGATCCTGCCGTACTACGACTCCGGCTTTAGCATCATCCACAACGACGGAGCCAACGCGCTGCTGGCCGACGGCCACTCGGCCTGGTTCTCGATTGGCGGCGCCCTCGGCAACCGCTCGATGTGGGCGCGCTGATCCTGCCCAGCCGCCGTCGTACCGCCGGCAGTGAAAACGGCGTCGACGGGCCGCGTCCGCGGCCCTCTGCCGCACATATCGCGCGCCGGCCCTGTGGGTGGCAAGGTCGCCGACGGCGACCGCGACACTGTTTGGCGTGGCGTCTGTACCCTGCCTGACGGCGTGCGTTCTCGCGCAACCAGATACGGCAGACAGACCACGGGTCGTTGCGCCGCCCAACCCGGTCTCTTGAAGCCCTGTCCCCAAGCCAGGGCTGTTTCTTTTTCCGGGTGATAGGCGCGCTGGAGCCGGCGGTCCGCACCGGCCCTGCCGGGGCTTCCGCCGTAAATGGGGATACCGCGAACCCGCCCGAAACGGGCTGGGCATCGCGGGCTCCAGGGCGGCAGCGGGATACCGCGAACCCGCCCGAAACGGGCTGGGCATCGCGGGCTCCAGGGCGGCGGCGGGATACCGCGAACCCGCCCGAAACGGGCTGGGCATCGCGGGCTCCAGGGCGGCAGCGGGATACCGCGAACCCGCCCGAAACGGGCTGGGCATCGCGGGCTCCAGGGCGGCAAGCGGCATCATGGCAGACGCCTGCCAGATCTAGCGGGGGCTCTTTCTTGGAACAGCCCTGTCCCCAAGCCCCCATCCGGCGACCGATTACGTTTACGCTCCATTGACTCGTGCCTCTCATGGCGGTATCCTAAAAGTCGGTAAGTTTGTGTAACCTGAAAGACGGAGTCGCGGCGGGCGCTTAGCTGGCGAACTGGTCCAAGGAGTGCGCAGCATGAGAAGCAGATCACGTCGGTCCTTCACTCTCATCGAGCTCTTGGTGGTGATCGCGATCATCGCGATTCTGGCAGCGATGCTGCTGCCGGCGCTGGCGAAAGCGCGTGACAAAGCCCGGCAGACGAGTTGCCTGAGCAATACCAAGCAGCTCGGGCTTGCGTGGTTCATGTACGCCCAGGAATGGAATGAATCAGCGATGTCCGTGAACCTCGGGGCGGGGTTGTTACCCCCCTACACGCTGCCGAACGGCACCACCTATAGCGGTGGCTACATCCTCTGGCCGGCCATGTTGTACTCCTATACCAGGGACTACGGCATGTATAACTGCCCGGCCAACACGTACCGCTGGACGGGCGAGTACAGCGGAAACCCTTTCTGCTATGGCTATGTCAGCATCAACTGGGGCCAATCTCTGGCCTCGTACACCCAGCCGGCCAACACCCTGGTCATGTATGATGTGCGCAGTGCCGGCGGCTTCACCAACCAATACGCTCCGGGCATTGGCCTGGCCAGTCCGGCGAACAGCGGGCCGGCGCCGATCCTGCCGTACTACGACTCCGGCTTCAGCATCATCCACAACGACGGAGCCAACGCGCTGCTGGCCGACGGCCACTCGGCCTGGTTCGCGATTGGCGGCGCTCTCAGCAACCGCTCGATGTGGGCGCGCTGATCTTGCCTGGCCGCGACCTGGCGGCGCCTGCGCCTCTGATTATCAGGGCGGTGGCGGCGCGCTGGCTTCGAGACGGCGAAGGCCGGCGTCGAAGAGAGCGGCGGTGCGTTCGGTGACCCGGTGCACGGCGGCGAGCAAGTCGCCGCCGTCGCGGCCCGGGCCGAGGACACGGCGGGCCAAGGCGTCCTGTTGGGCCGGGGCCTCGGGCAGCGAATGAGTCTGGCGGTCCTCGAGCAGTTGCAGGAAGTGCTCGATGCGGCGCAGGAAGGTGTAGCCCTCCCGCAGGTCCTCCCCCTCAGAACGAGACAGAATGCTGGTCTCGATCAGGGCGGCGATGGCCTCCAAAGTCCCCGGGTGGAGCAGTTCGGGAAGGCGCTGCGCGTGGGCGAGCTGGAGGGCTTGCACCAGGAACTCGGCATCGCGGATGCCACCGGGGCCGGTCTTGAGATCGATTCGTCCGGGGCGGGCATGGGTGTGAGAGGCCTTGGCGCGCAGGTGGCGCACGGAGGCCGCGATCTGGCGCGGATCGTGGGGAGCGGTCAGGAAGGCTCTGAGGCGGCCGAGGAGTTCCCGGCCCAGCTCGCGGTTGCCGGCCACCGGGCGGGCTTTCAGCAGGGCTTGCAGCTCCCAGAGTGCGGCTTCGGAGCCGTAGTAGGAGACGGCGGCGCGGGTGGAGACGGCCAGCCCCCCGGCGCGTCCGTAGGGCCTGAGACGGAAGTCGACCCGGTAGGCGAAGCCCTCGTCGGTATGGCCCATAAGGTCGGCGCGCAGCGCTTCCAGGACCCGCTCGTAGAAACGCCGGTCGTCCTCTCCTGCCGGGGTGCGTTCCTGGTAGATGCCGACGAGGTCGAGGTCGCTGCTGTAGTTCAGTTCGCGACCGCCGCATTTGCCGAAGGCCAGGATACAGAAGCCCTCGGCTGGCGGCGGCTGGGGCAAGGTGGAGGCCAGGCGCTGGGCGGCGGCGAGCGCGGACCAATCGAGGAGGGTCTCGGCCAGATCGGCCAGTTCGGCGGTGATGCGCCGGATGGGGAGTTTCAGGAAGATGTCGCGGATGCCGATGCGCAGGATGTGACGGCGGCGAAAACGGCGCACGGCGTTGAGGCGGTCCTCGTGCAGCGGCCCCGCGGCTGCGAGGTCGTGGCGCAGGTCGGCGTCGAGGGCGGGAACCCCGTGGTCGCGGTTGAGCACCTCCTGGTCGGTGGCCCACTCCATGACCTCTGGGTCGCGCACCAGGGTGTCGGCGAGAAACTGACTGGTGGCGAGCACGCCCAGCAGGAGGTCAAGGCGGCGGGGCTGGAGCAGCAGCCCGGTGTAATGCCCGGCGGGATCGGTGAGCTGTTCGACGAAGCGTTGCCAGTTGTTCAGGGCCATGTCCGGATCGGGGGTCAGATGCAGCACGTCTCCGGCCAGGACGGCCAGGCGGAGGAAGTCCTCGCTCTGCGGGCGGGCGGCGGCGAGCAGGCGCAGGTTGGTGAGGGCGCGTTGGGTATCGCGCAGGCCCAGGCGGCTGAGGATACGTTCGGCGTGCTGCGGTTGGACCGCATTGTCGAGCAGCAAGTCGACCACGTTGCCACGGCCGCTGCCAGCGCTGGCCGGGCGGCCGAAGTGCTCTTGAACGAAGCGTCGCACAACGGCGGTCTCGGTCTCGAAATCGGCAAAGAGCTGCCGGCCGACGTCGAGTTCCTGCCGGCCGTTGTAGCCCATGCGCCGGGCCAGATGTCGGTACTCGATGGTGCCGGGGTCGGGCAGGAAGAGATCGAGGGCGTTGCCGCGCAACATGCGCAGGGCGTTGATCAGCCGCCGCAGGAAGTAATAGGCCCGCGTCAGTCGGCGGCTCTCCTCCTGCTCCAGCAACCCGGCGCGGGAGAGGGCTTCGAGCGCCTCGTGGATGCGTGGCGTGCGCAGGTCGGGATGCACGCCGCCGTGCTGAATCTGCAGCATCTGCACGCAGTACTCGAGGTCGACCAGGGCCCCGGGGCTGAGCTTGGCGTTGGGTCGGCTGCCGCTCGTCTTTTCCGCCACCTGTCGATCTCGCAAGTCTTGCAGTTCCGGCACGGAGATGGAGGCGCTTTCGTAGACAAACTGATGGCGCAGGCGTTCGATGCGCTTGCCAAGATCAGGATCGCCAGCGAGGGCTCGCAGGCGGACCAGGGCCAGCCGTTCAAAGCTCAGGGCAGCGCCGCCCGGACCGTAGTAGCGGCAGAAGTTGTCGAGGCTGCAGGCGAGCGGCCCAGCCTTGCCGTACGGGCGCAGGCGCAGATCAATCTGAAAGACCCCCTCGCGCTTGGCGATGACGAAGCCGGCGATTTCCTGGACCAGGCGGTCGAAGTACTCGGCGTTGGTGATGGATTCCGGTCCCTCGGTGTGGCCGTTATCGGCGTAGACCAGCAGCAGTTCGATATCGGAGGCGTAGCCGAGGGCGACGCCGCCCAGCTTGCCGAGGCCACAGATGGCGCAGGCCGTGGGCAGGCCGCCGACCGTGCGCGGGGTGCCGTAGCGCGCCGACAGATGGCGGTCGACAAGGGTGAGGGCGGCGCCCACAACCAGCTCCGCCACCCGGGTGAGCGGTTCCGCCAGGCGGCGCACGTCGGGGTCATCGGCCAGGATGTGATGGAGATCGATGAGGAAGATCTCGCGGTCCTTCCAGGCGTTCAGGGCGGCGCGCTGGCCCTCGTAGGATGAGGGTTCCTGCAGGGCCTGTTCCAAGCGTTGCCGGAGCCCGTCCATGGACCCGTCCAGGGGCGTCTGCCCGGCGCGTTCTTGCAGCAGGGGCAGCAGGGTTTCGTACTGGGCCCGGATGAAGTCTTCCCAGAGGAAATCGCTGGCGCCGAGGATGCGGGCCAGGTCCTGCAGGGATGCCGGGCGGGCGAATTGGTCCAGCCAGCGTCCACGGTCTGGGTTGTGGGCGATTTCCTCGGTGAGTTGCTCGAAGCGGGTCAGGGCGGCGTAGGGGTCGTGAGCCGTGCCAAGGCAGTAGGTGAACTGCTTGGTGAGGGCAACCGAGAAGCGCAGTTCATCGAGGCGCCGGGGATCCTCGATCTTGCGACCGCGGGCATCGAGGACCTCGATGCAGTCGGCGACCTGGCCAGAGTCGGTGGTGCTGATGGTCACGCGTTCGATCGTGACAGCGCGCAGGGCCAGGGCATTCGAGAGCGCATAGAGGAAGAAGGGCGTGTCCTGGGAACGGACGAGCAACCGGGTAAAGCGGCCCTCGTTCTGGACCTCGAATTCGACCGGGTAGAGCAGGGCATCGCCCGGGGCGGTCAGGGTGGCCATGCGTCGTGCCACCTGTTCGTACACCAGGTGCCGGGCCCGTACCGCTTCCTCGGCACGGTGGGTTTCCAGGAGTCGGACGACCGCCACAAGCGGTTCGCGCAGAGGCTCGGGCCAGGCACTGGTGCTAGCGGCCCCCTCGCAGCGGCAGCGGAAGTGGTCGATGATGTGACGGCGGGGGGCCTTCATCTCGGCGCGGGGTATGCGGCGAGCCGGTCGCGGCGCGGCCTCGAGCGCCGGCACGGACGTGAAGACGTCCCCGGCGACAATGTTCAGCCCCGCGGCTCCCAGCAGGCCGGAGATCAGGGAGAACAGGGCTGGATAGTCAAACGCCAGCACCGTGCAAGCGAGCAGGCCCTCCGGGCCGGGTTCGGTCAGCACTTCCACGGGCTGCGCCGGAGTGAGGGCCGCCAGCACGGTGCGGTGCCGAGCCGCCTGGGCGACCGTGAAGACGTCCGCGTAGCGCTCACCCCACTGTCGCAGGTAGCGTTCGCTCTCGGCTAGCGACAGTCCGCCGCAGGCCGCCGCCAGTTGTTCTGCCGTGAAAGCCATGGACAGAGACTCTACACGGGCGTCCCGCCGGACGCCAAGGCGTTAAGTTTCGACGATTCCGCCATAGGTCCCAAATCCGCGCCGCCCTATGGAATGCGGTGGCAAGTCCGCCCCCCGGGCGAACGCGACACCGCGTTGGCGGGCGCCTGTCGCCCGGGCTGTAGGTCCCAGCCAAAGCGGCGTCGGCGACTCGCTGCCGCGAGTCTCTGCCACCGCAGTCCACAAGGTTTGCCTGCCGCCCCGAAGGGGCACAATCCGTCAGCCCAGGGCAGCGCCTTGGGTACCGGCCCCCCCGCGGATTGCCGGCTGAAGGCCGGCGATAAAGCTGCAGGGACTGGCCCGTGGTCTGGACTTCCTGAGCTTCTCCCACCCCGTCAGGGTGGAAAACTTTGCGGGTTGATGCTAACCCAGGGCGCTGCCCTGGGCTGGCGAATGTCAGCCCTTCAGGCTTGGGGTTGAATACCACGAGGCGTCGCGAACGGAGTCGCGACCTACGTTGAGACGGCCGCCACCGGGCGGCCGAAGCCAACCGGACCGCCCCCGCCCCCGCCCCCGATTTCTTCACCGCTTCTGAGGCATTACGGCGTGGGAGAGTAGAGTAGAGGTGATGGCGCTTCTGACGGACTGGGCCGCGGCGCCGGGGGGCTGTAGAGCTATGGATACGAGGACCAAGCAGAGCGGGCCGACGCAGCGGGACCAGGGTGGCGCCCTGCGCCCGTCGGCGCTGCTGGCGCTCGCCGCCCTCAGCCTGGGCGTGGGGAGTAGCGCCCAGGAGGTGGGGCAGGACCCGCGGTCGGCCAGCCCTGAGCCACGGACGGCATTCGTTTCGAGCCCCCTCTACCGGCAGCACGATACCGGCCCGTACCACCCCGAGCGGGCCGCTCGCCTGGAGGCCATCGAGGACCGGCTGCGGGAGCGCGGCCTGACGGCGAGGTTGCTGGCTCTGACGCCGGCCCCGGCCGCGCTCGAGTGGGTCACCACAATCCACCGTGCCGAGTATGTCGAACGGGTTCGGCGGCTGTGCGCCGCCGCTGCGCCCTGCATTGATACCCCCGATGTGCCGGTCGGCAAGGAATCTTATGCCGTGGCCCTGCTGGCGGCGGGTGGGGTGCTGACGGGCGTGGATGCCGTGGCCACGGGCCAGGCGCGGAACGCCTTCTGTGCCGTGCGCCCGCCGGGGCACCATGCGCTGCGGGACCAGGCCATGGGCTTCTGCCTCTTCAACAACGTCGCCATTGCCGCGCGCTATGCCCAGGGCAGACACAAGCTCGGCAAGATCCTCATTGTCGACTGGGACGCGCACCATGGGAATGGCACCCAGGCGGCGTTCTATGACGATCCGACGGTGCTCTACTTCTCGGCGCACCGGGACCCATTTTACCCCGGCACGGGAAAAGCGGCCGAGCGCGGGGAAGGCAAGGGCCTGTCATACACCCTCAACGTGCCGCTGCCGGCCGGCTCCGGCGATGCGGTGTACTGCCAGGCATTCACCGAGACGCTGGCGCCCGCGGCGCTGGCTTTCCAGCCGGACCTGATCCTGGTCTCGGCGGGATTCGACGCGCATCAAGACGACCCGCTGGGTGGGATGAGGCTGACGCCGGACGGCTACGCCGCCCTCACCCGGATCGTCAAGGACCTCGCCGCGCGCTGCTGCGGCGGGCGCCTAGTGGCGGTGCTTGAAGGTGGCTACGGCCTGGAAGGCCTGGCCGACTCGGTCGAGGCCGTGGTCCGGGTGCTGCTGGAGCCGTAGGGTGAGGGCTCAGACGCGAACCCTCCGTTTCTTTTTCCGGGCGGTAGGCGTCCTGGAGCCGGCGGTCTCCGCCGTAATCCCCTGGAGCCGGCGGTCTCCGCCGTAATCCCCTGGAGCCGGCGGTCTCCGCCGTAATCCCCTGGAGCCGGCGGTCTCCGCCGTAATCCCCTGGAGCCGGCGGTCTCCGCCGTAATCCCCCCGGCCGTAACCTGAGGCAAGCCGTAATCCCCCAGACCGTAACCCGCC
>CAILKC010000588.1 GCA_903834675.1 uncultured Victivallales bacterium
CCGGTAGTGCGCCCCCACCGCGCTCACCCGCCCGCCCGCCGCGGTCGCCTCGACTGCGACGCGCCAGGCGCTCTCGCCGGTGCCATCCGGCAGGGCTGCGACCGCCAGACGGTTGAGCCCTGCGTCGGGGTAGGAAAAGGCACTGGCAATGGCCCATTCGGCGCCACCGGCCTGGATCACGAAGCCGCCGCCTGGCAGGATGCGTCCCGAGTAGGCCGCCGGCCCGGCACCCGCTTCGCCGCGATTCAGGACCGCGTTAGCGCCAGCCGAGTTCGCCAGGGTCGGGCTGGGCGTGGCCTCGGTGCGCACCAGCAGTCGGCCGATGACGAGATCCCCGCCGCCGTTGGCAAAGATGCCGCGGTCCGTCACGGTGCTGCTGATCTCCAGCCGATTCTCGGCGGCCGGGTTGGTGAGATCGGTCACGTCCAGAACGTACTCATGGGGGTTGCCGACGTAGTACGACTGCTTCGTGGCGCTCTCAAAATCCGGGGCGTACACCACGCGCCAGTGGCCGTCGGTACACCACGTCGCCGGTAGGTCGGGGGTGACGGGCGACACCAGGGGACGGTTCAGCAGCCGCACCACCTGTCGGCTCTTCGAGGCCCCGATGTCGCGGCCGTTGAGCCGGACTCGCATGAACATCGTCGAGCCGCTAAGACCGGGAAAGTCCATGCGCGCCAACAGGTGCAGGGTCACGGTCGTGCCCTCCTGCGGCACGGTGCCGAATTCGAAGGCGCCGGTCTCTCCCGGCTTGATGCGGGCCTCGCCGTCGACCAGTGGGATGTCTGCCGCCGCCGCAAGGAGAACTAGGCCGAGCAGCGCGGCCGTCAGCCGGTGAGTCATCATGGGTATACGCCTTTTCTGATAGCCCGCAAAACACGCATCGGCAGACCTTAGAAAACCCCTTGGAGAGGCGCGCCTGACCTCAGGCGCGGCGGTGGCGGCCCACCGCATCTCCACCAGACAGCGGTGGCGGCCCACCGCATCTCCACCAGACAGCGGTGGAGCCCACCGCATCTCCAGCCGACGGCGCTGGCGGCGGAAGCCCGACTTCCGCCGCCACCGCCTTCCCGCCCTCACCCCGGGCAGTTGGCCTTCATCCAGGCCAGACAGTCGGCATAGCCCTGGGCCTTGTCGGTACGGCCTTCCCACTCGGCGCACCAGACGCCCTTGTAGCGCGCCGCCACCAGGGCCTCAATGGCTACCTTGAGCGGAATTTCGCCCTGTCCCAGTACCGCGCCCTTGTAGTCGGCGCGGGCCCCGGCGCCATCCTTCATATGCGTATGGAAGACATAGGGGGCAAGAGCCTTGTAGATGGCTGGCAGGTCCTTGACCTCGTTGCCCCACCAGCGCAGGTTCATGGTATCCAGATTGGAGCCAGCGTACTTCGAATCGGCCAACTCGAGAGCCTTGAGCAGGACCTTCGGGTTGTTGGTGACATAGCCATGGTTGTCGACCGCCAAGCGCATGTCCATGTCCTGGCAGAACGGCAGGCAGGCCTTCAGGCAACCGGCGATGGCCGTGGCCCACTTGTCCTCGGGAACCGACTCCTTCGGCTGGCCGCCCTCAGTCCGCAGCACGTTGGTGCCCACAATCTTGGCCAGTTGCGCGACCTGCTGCATGCGCGCCACTTGCTGGGTGATGGCAGCGGCATCGAGCTGGACGAAGTCGTTGTTGGCGGTGAGGGCCGAGGCGAACATGCCGTGCTGATCGAGAATGGCCTTCGCTTCGCGGGCCCGGTCGGGGTCGAAGGGCGCGTCTTTCGGCCAGACATCGGTGATCATGACCTCGCAGCAGTTGAAGCCGGCGCCAGCGGCGTAGGCGATGAACTCCGCGAAGGTGTTCCCCGGTGCGTTGTAGTGGATCAACCCGAATGCCATGAGTGCTCTCCCTGCGTCTGCATAATGGGTCCCGTAGAGCTCGGCGAATGCGCTTCGCCCCGTCGTTGTCGACATTAGCCCGAGCCAGGGACCGATGCAAGCGGCTCAGCGGGGGTTGGAGTCTGGCCCCGGGCGCGCCAGCTGTCCGCAGGCTTCCGCGGCGCCCCTTATTCGGCGGCGGTTGTCAGGGGCCATGCCTAGCCCTTCTGCGCCCCCCGAGGCGGCGGCCCGGGCCAGCGCCGCGTGCGGTAGGGCGAGACCAGCGGTTCGGCGCTGGGGCAGCAGGGCACGCCGTCGCGGACCCAGCCGCAGCCGCGCGCCTCCAGTTCTGCCACCAGGTAAGCGCGCCAGCCGGCGACCTCGTCACGCCGGGCCGGATCGGCCGCCAGGTCGCGGCATTCGCCGGGATCCTGTTCCAGGTCGAAGAACTGCTCGAGGCCGACGCGGGGCAACCAGACGAGCTTGCGGCGACCATCGGTGACATACTGCATTTCCTGTTCCGTCGAGTAGCAGGTGCAATGCTCGCCATGGATGTAGGCGCGCCAGTCACGGGCGGCATGCTCCAGCAGCGGCGCCAGGTTGCAGCCATCGACCGTGCCCGGTATAGACACCCCCGCCGCCGCCAGCAAGGTCGGCATCACGTCGCGCAACTCGACCACCTCCGTAGCCGTAGCCCGGCGCTGGCCGCGGAGGTGGCGCGGGGGAACCACGATAAAGGGGATGCGACTGCTGCCCTCGTAGGCGTAGGTCTTGCGCCACAGGTGGTGATCGCCCTGCATGTCGCCATGGTCCGAGGTGAACAGCATCCAGGTGTTGTCCAGCGCCTCGGGGTCGTCGCGGCGCAGCCAGTTCAAGAGCC
>CAILKC010000589.1 GCA_903834675.1 uncultured Victivallales bacterium
CGAACCAGGTGAACCTCAGGATCCTGCACCAGCACTCGGCCAAGAGCAACCCGATGGGTGGGAAGTTCAACTACGCCGCGGCGTTCAAGACGCTCGACCTCGCGGCGGTGAAGCAGGATCTCTACGCGCTGATGACTGACTCGCAGGACTGGTGGCCGGCCGACTGGGGTCACTACGGGCCACTCTTCATCCGCATGGCGTGGCACAGCGCCGGCACCTACCGCATGGGCGACGGCCGCGGGGGCGCGGGCTCTGGTAGTCAACGCTTGGCGCCCCTGAATAGCTGGCCAGACAACGTGAACCTTGACAAGGCGCGCCGACTGCTCTGGCCGATCAAACGGAAGTACGGCCGCAAGCTCTCCTGGGCCGACCTGCTGATCCTCGCCGGCAACTGCGCGCTCGAGTCGATGGGATTCAAGACCTTCGGCTTCGGCGGCGGACGCGTGGACGTCTGGGAGCCGGAAGAGGACATCTACTGGGGCTCCGAGGACAAGTGGCTCGGCGACACGCGTTACAGCGGCGACCGGAACCTCGAGAACCCTCTCGCGGCGGTGCAGATGGGCCTGATCTATGTGAACCCGGAAGGCCCGAACGGCAACCCGGACCCGGTCGCCTCCGGCCGCGATGTTCGCGAGACCTTCGCCCGCATGGCGATGAACGACGAAGAGACCGTCGCACTCGTTGCCGGCGGACACACGTTCGGCAAGTGCCATGGTGCCGGCCCGGCGACGCACGTGGGGCCTGAGCCCGAGGCGGCCCCCATCGAGGAGCAGGGCCTGGGCTGGAAGAGCAGTTTCCGTAGCGGCAAGGGCGGCGACGCGATCGGCAGCGGCCTCGAGGGGGCCTGGAAGCCGAACCCGATCCAGTGGGACATGGGCTATCTGAAGGTGCTGTTCAAGTACGAGTGGGAACTGGTCAAGAGCCCAGCCGGCGCGCAGCAGTGGCTGGCCAAGGACGTGGCCCCAGAAGATATGATTGCCGACGCGCACGACCCCGCGCAGAAGCGCCGGCCGATGATGACCACGGCGGACCTCTCCCTGCGCTTCGACCCGATCTATGGGCCGATTGCGCGGCGTTACCTGCAGAACCCCGAGAAGTTCGCGGACGCCTTCGCCCGGGCGTGGTTCAAGCTGACGCACCGCGACATGGGCCCGCGCGCCCGCTACCTAGGCCCGGAGGTCCCGGCCGAAGAGCTGATCTGGCAAGACCCGGTGCCCGCCGTCGACCATGAACTGATCGACGCACGGGACATCGCCTCCCTGAAGCGCACGATCCTCGCTTCCGGCCTGTCGGTGCCGGAGATGGTGTCGACCGCCTGGGCGTCGGCGTCCACGTTCCGTGGCTCCGACAAGCGTGGCGGCGCCAACGGGGCCCGCCTTCGTCTCGCGCCGCAGAAGGACTGGGCCGTCAACCAGCCTGCCCAGTTGGCGAAGGTACTCAAGGTCCTGGAGGGCATCCAGGGCGCGTTCAACCGCGCGCAGGCCGGCGGCAAGAAGGTGTCGCTGGCTGACCTGATCGTCCTGGCCGGTTGCGTCGGCGTCGAGCAGGCTGCGCGGAATGCTGGATGCAAGGTGACCGTCCCCTTCACGCCGGGACGCACGGACGCCTCGCAGGCACAGACCGAGGTGGCCTCGTTCGCCGTGCTCGAACCGGCCGCAGACGGCTTCCGTAACTACCAGAGGGCCAAATTTTCGGTCGGGGCGGAGCACCTGCTGCTTGACCGGGCGCAACTGCTGACGCTGACCGCGCCGGAGATGACGGTTCTCGTCGGCGGCCTGCGCGTGCTTGGGGCGAACGTCGGGGGCTCGCCGCACAGCGTCTTCACCCAGCGCCCCGGGACGCTGACCACTGACTTCTTGGTGAACCTGCTCGACATGCGGACGGCATGGAAGCCGGTCTCGGCGGACGGCGACCTGTTCGAGGGTCGTGATCGCGCCACGGGCGAGCTCAGGTGGACCGCTACCCGAGTCGATCTCATCTTCGGCTCGAACTCCCAGCTCCGGGCGTTGGCGGAAGTCTACGCCTGCGACGATTCCCAGGAGAAGTTCGTGCTCGACTTCGTCGCGGCGTGGAACAAGGTGATGAACCTCGACCGCTTCGACCTCGCCTGAGCGCTGCAGCGCCAGGATGACCGCAGCAAGCGCGGAGGGCACTCCGATGGTCCGTCGTTGGCGGCACCTGGCTGGGATCGCCGCTGTGAGCTGCGTGACGCTGTCGTGCCGGCATGATCGGCCGGTCCGCGCGGCGGCGCCCGATACCTCAGCAGCGCACTTAGGGACTTGGCATCTGTCAATGTACCGCGAGATGGGCGTTGTCTCCTCGGCTTCGGGCGCAGGTCAGTTCCGTGGGGGGTTCTGTTTCGATCGTCTCCGCGTCCGGAGAGCAGAACGGGTCACGTGACTCTTGGGGGAGACTTCCGGCGGGACTTGTCGCGAATGCCAGACGCTGCGGAGCGCTGAAAGCGCGGCCATTCCTCAGCCCAGGGCACCGCCCTGGGAATGGAATCCAAAACGAGATGGAGCCCTACCGGGGCGGCATACCGACAGTCCATGGTCACCGCGCGGCCAGCTATGGCGCCCCTTTGGGGCTGAGAATCTGGGGTATGCCCGGTACCCTGGGCGCTGCCCTGGGCTGAGGGATGGCGCCCCGGCGGGGCTGAAGAGGCAGAGACGAACCCGCGGCTGGGGGTGCCGCTGCGGCGCCGACGCAGCGGCGCCCTCCAACGCCCGAAGTCCGCCGCGGCGGACTCCGGGGCGGAATGGGACGCGCCTGGTGTCATAGGAGGTTGCGGCGAGTCTCATACAAGCAGGATCCCCGGTAGGTGCCGGAGCTGACTTGCGCCCGGAAGAGGAGTGGACGCTCTTAGCGGGAGCGGCGTCGGCCAGGCTTCCGTTGGTTTCGCGCCGTTCATTGCGGCCGTTGGCCGTCTCATTGGAGGAGCCGTCGAATCGCTTCGGGCATGGCGGCGTGGTTTCCCATAGCCCGCATCTCGGCGCCGAGGTAACTGCGTTCGACCAGGATCTTCATGACGGTGACGAGGAAACGCTGTTTGTCAGGCGGGAGTTCGTCGAGGCGCTGGAGTCGGTCGCGGAAGAACTGGCCGGTGGCGCGATGGAGCGCGTCACGCAGCTCCGCGAGGGTCATTTGCGTCGGCTTGACGATGGGTTCGACCAGGTTGTAGAGTCGGTAGTCGGTGGTGGCGATGTGGTCTTTGAGGAGGGGGTAGATATCGGCATACGGCCAGGGGGTCAGGGCGAGGAAGAAGGCCATGTCGGGACCATACCACTTGGCGAGCTCGATGGTTTCGTTGATGGACGCCGGCGTTTCGTCGAGGGTCCCCAGGACGAAGGAGGTTTCGCTGACGATGCCGTGGCGGTTGATCAGCTCGATGGCCTGTTTGGAGCGGGCGACGAGGGTCTCCTTGCGGAAGAGGTCGAGGGTCGCTTGGCGGGTGGACTCCACGCCGACGTAGATATGGCTGACGCCCGCCGCCCGGTACTTGGGCAGGAGCGCCTCGTCGCGGACGATGTCGTCGACCCGTGTCTCCATGAGCAATTCGACGCCGGTCTGCCGTTCGATGAGCAGGTCCAGGATGCGCTCCCAGCGTGCCGGGTCCACGGTGGGGGTTTCGTCCGAGAGCATGGCCACCCGGACGCCGTAGCGGTCGCGCAGCAGTTCGAGTTCGGCGACGAAGGCCGCAGGCTGGCGACCGCGCCAGGAACGCTCCCAGAACTTCTGCTGCGAGCAGAAGGAGCACTGGGCCCGGCACCCCCGTGAGCTGGAGACGATCGCCAGCCGCCCCTCGGGCCGCGGGAAGTAGCGATAGAGCGACCAGTCGAGAAGATCGAAGGCTGGGCGCAGCGCGTCGAGGTCAGGCACGAAAGGCCGGGGCGGATTGGCGCCGGGTCGGCCGTCGCGGCGCCAGGCGATTCCGGGGATCGTGGCGAAGCGGCTCTGGCCGCCCCCGGCCGCGACGGCGCGCACCACGTCCTCGATGGTCATCTCGCCCTCGCCACGGACGATCAGGTCCACCTCGCCGTCACTCCCGAGAATCTCATCCCAGCAAAAGGTCGGATGGACGTTTCCGAGGAGGGTCAGCGTGGAGGGGTTGAGGCGTTTGGCGGTACGGCAGACCTCGCGGGCGTCGGGTTCGGTGGCGGTGAAGGCGGTCACCGCGACGATGTCGGGGCGGAAGTCCTCGATCGTGCGGGCGATGTCCGCATGGGTGTGGAAGCGCGACATCGCGTCGTAGATCTGCACCTCGGCTCCCGCCGCCCGTGCGTGTCCGGCGATGTAGACCAGGTTGAGCGGGAGCCAGACGCCCGCCGCCTCGACGACGCCGGAATGGTAGGGCGGCGTCACGAGGAGAAGGCGCGGGCGGGACGATGCCATGAGCGGGTCCTCACTGGAAGTAGGCCGAGTGGAGGGACGGAATGACGAAGGGCAGGATGAAGACGGTCAGGACGCACACCCCGAAACAGGCGATCGCGCCCCAGGCCACCGCGGCCCCGCGCAGCTTAAAGAAGAAGCGGAGATGCAGGAAGATGCCGTAGCCCAGCCAGGTGACGAGGGCCCAGGTCTCGATCGGGTCCCAGCCCCAGTAGCGCCCCCATGACTGGTTCGCCCAGATGGCGCCGGCGGCGATCGTGATGGTCCAGAAGATGAGGCCGAAGCCGATCAGACGTACGGTGTACGCCTCCAGCGCGGCGGGGTCGGGCAGCCGCTCGAGCCACTGCCCGCTACCGCGGCGCGTTTTGAGCAAGAGCAGTGTGGCGGTCGCGACCGAGAGCAAGAAAGCGCCCGCGGCGAGCTTATTGAAAAGGATGTGAAAGACGAGCCAGGCGGAGCGGAGCGTCGGGGGCAGGTGGCGAATCTCGGGGTTGGTGAACAAGCCGACGGCAAGGGTCAGGAAGATGCAGGGCAGGGCAACGAGGGCGGCAGGCGCCAGTCCGGGCCGACGCCAGAGCAAGAGCAACAGCAGCGCCGCGGCGACCCAGGCGTTTGAGGAGAGCACCTCGTACTTCATCATGTAGGGACCGTGGCCCGCGGCGAGCCAGCGCACCCCGATGGCCGCCCCATGCGGGAGAAGCGCCAGCGCGATGGCGAGGGTCCCGAGTCTGCGGCCCTTGGGTCGGTCAAAGAGAATGCCACCGGCCAGGAGCGCGGTCGCGATCACGTAGAGTCCGACCGCGGCCCAGTGGAGTACGACCTCGACGGCAAAGCGGCTCATCTGGCCTCCTGGTTCGCGACCTGACGGCGGCCGACAGCGTGTCTCGACCTGCACCCGGCCGGGTGCGCCCGCCAGCGCCGCGGTCTGGCGCGACCTGGGAAGTTACGCTCGCCGGGAACCGTATGAAGATACTTCGGGCAGGCAGACGTGTCAAAAGGCGGGTGACCCGAACCCGGGGTTTCCCGCCGCCGCATGTTGACGGGTTGCGGGCGAAGGCGGATATTGCGGCGTACCGTCGAAACCAAGACCAGAGGATAGCGCGTATGAAACACCTGCTTGCCGGATGGCTGATTTTACTGGGGGCGGCGGCGGTCGCCGCGCCTGTGCTCACGGGCTCCGTGACCGAGGTCGCGACGGGTGATGGGTCCATCTATTTCCAGGTGGCGACGGCCACGGAGCGCGCCTGGGTCTACGGCCCCAAGGCCGACATCCGCCTGCGCGATACCGTGACGATCCCGACCGACAACCTGAAGCGGAAGGTCAGCAGCAAGGAATTGGACCACGAGTTCCGCGATATCTACTTCGTTGCGGATTTGAGCGCCGTGGTTGACCTGAAGACTCGCGCGATCCAGGCCGCTGCCGCCAGGGGCGCGGGCGATCCCGTCGGAGCGGCTCCGGCGGCGGCAGGGAAGGAGCTGCCGGCCGGGCATCCCCAGGTGTCCGAGAAGGAAACGCAGGGGGGTCCGCTCCCCGCCGGACATCCTGCGATTGAGGGCGCGAAAGCGCCGGGCGCGGCCCTGCCGGCCGGGCACCCGCAGATTCCCGGCATGTCGGCGACGCCCGCGGGCTTGCCGGCGGGACATCCCCAGATCGGCGCGACCAAGCCGGCCGCCGCCAACGCTGAGCCCATTCGGGTGGCGAAGGCCGAGGGCGGCAAGACCATCGCCGAGGTCTACGCCCAGAAGGCCGATCTCGCGGGCAAGGAAGTGCTCGTCCGCGGCAAGGTGGTGAAGGCGAAAGCCAATATTATGAACAGGACCTGGATACACATTCAGGACGGCACCGGCGGCGAAGGGAGCAACGATCTGACCGTCACCACGGAGGGGGAAGCCCCGGAAGTAGGCGCCATCGTTCGGATTCGCGGGGTGGTCGCGCTGGCCAAGGACTTCGGCTACGGCTACCTGTACCCCGTCATCGTCGAGAGCGCCACGGTCACGCTCGAGCCCTAGGCCGCCGGGAAGGTGGCGCGCCGCAGCGGGACAGGGCCTGCGGCCCGGAGGTCGGGGCGAGCATGGCCTAGCGCCCACGGCGCTCTCCGCGGGACTGGGTTTGGCTTGCTTTCGGCACCGAGCGCTGGTCGTGCGAGTAGGTCTGCTTATCGTGCTCCCGGCCGTGGCAGCGCAGCGTGCAACTCCCCTCGAACCGGCCCGTATCCCTGAAGGTGATGCTGCCCGTGGCAGCCGGGGAGACCACGGCGCTGGCGAAGTTAATCAGGTGGGTGTGGTCGCCCCCAAGGCCAGCGGGAACGCCATGGGGGTCGTGGCAGACGGAGCAAGGCGTCTTTTGCTCGACGATGTGGCGGCGGTGCTCCGGGAAACTCTCGTTGCCAAGGATGCTGTTACGGCGGTGGCACTTGTAGCACAGGGCATAGGCCTGTTCGGATTCGGCGGTGGCATCGGCGGTGGCGTAGTTTCGTTCCAGCAGGAAGTCATGGATGGAACCGTGCGGTCCATCGGGGCCGGTGCCGCCGACCCGCGGGCCAGAGTCATTGTTGTGACAGTCCGTGCAGCGCAGTTTCAGGCCACGGGAGAGGGCCGGATCAAGGCTGACCGTGTTTGAATCCACCAGGGCAGCCAGGACGGGATGATGGCTCTGGCTACCCGGGCCAAGCTCCTGACGCAGGCCGGTGGTGACCAGGTCTCGGCCGCGGCGAGAGCTGGCGGCGCCGGAGACCTCCCCATGGCACTTGAAGCAGACCTCGTACTCATACTTCGCCGCCTCCAGCGGCGCGCCGGAAGCGCCCAGCCCTCTGACGGCCGCCAAGGTCGAGCCGATCGGCACATACCGCGCCGGACCGGCTCGAACCGCGCTCGCGGCGTGGGGATTGTGGCAATCCGAGCACTCCACGTGGGTAGGGGAGCCTGTAAAGGTCTCGGTGGGGTCATGCACGCCGAGATACCGGCTTGGATCGTGGGCGCTGCGTTTCTGCGTTTCCCGGCGGATATCGGCCCGCGCCACCTGGCCGCTATGGCAAAGTAGGCAGTTCGCCTCTTCCTCGGCGAGGATCAAGAGGCGTTCGCGGCCTTTCGCCGAATGCGGCCGATGGCAGTTCTGGCAGGCGTTCTCGGAGACCGTGGCGTAGGGCCAGTCGGCCGCGGGGCCGCCGAGTACCGAGGCGCGGGACTGCTGGTGCGCTGAGTCCGCCCAGCCGTTCAGGCGATGGCAGACGATGCAGAGGGCGCCATTGCGGTCGCTCTTGGTGAGGAAGCGGCCCCAGCGGTCTTCGTGGGGATCATGGCAGGTGGTACACTGCACGTTCTTGTCCTTGTCCAGGGCCACGGCATCCGGCAACAGCGAGGGGTCCACAAGCTGTTTGTCCTGGGCCGCCAAGCCTGAGGTGTAGGCAAAGCTGATGGGGTGGTCGTCCGAGAGATCCGTGCTCAGGTTGCTGAGGGAAGAAGCCGGCAGGGTGTGTGCCAGGGCGTTCTCCGTGCGGTCGCCGGCCGGGTAGCCCATGGCGATGGTGCCATCGTGACAGCTCAGGCACATCTTGCTGGCGCCGGTAGGCTGGCCCGGCTTGGCGTCCAGGGTGGAAGACTGGTAGATGCGATAACTGCTGGGCACGGACGCCTTGGCCCACAGTGCGCTCTTGCCGCGGGCGTTGTGCGGCGAGTGACAGAAACCGCACAGCTCACCACTGGCACGACCTGACACCGCCGCTTTTCCGGCGACGGCCAGGTTGTGCCTCGTCTGGCCCACGCGCCCCTCGTGGCCGCCGACGCCGCCGACAGCCAGGAGGATCACGACGAGTGCGGTCCGCAGAGAGCCGAGGATGTAGCGTCTAGGGCGTAGCATTGGCGCCTGCCTTCATGTACTGGAACACCTGAATCCGGCCGTTGTAGGTGTCGCAGACCCAAATTCGGTCGTTCTCATCGATGGAGATGCCACCAGGGAGCGCGAACTGACCGGGGCCGGGGCCCTCGCCGCCAAAGGAGAGCAGCAGTTCGCCGACCGGGCCGAAGATCTGGATATTCTCGAAGCGTGCATCCACGGCGTAGAGATGTCCGTCGCTGTCGAAGGCAACGCTCTTGGGCAGAGCCAGGTCACCCGGGGCATCGCCCAACTGCCCGACCGCGGACAGTGGCTGGCCGGCGGGCGTGAGCGCCTGAATGCGCCCGTTGCCGGAATCCACGACCCAGAGCGTCTGGCCGCGGCAGGTGATGTCCACCGGGAAGTTGAACTCCCCTGGCCCCGTGCCCCGCTTACCGATGACGCGGCACAGACGCCCCTCGCGGTCGAAGACCTTGATGTCGTGCGTGCTGCTGTCCACGATGTAAACGGCGGCAGCCTCAGGGTCGTAGGCGGCAGCGACCGGACGCTGCAAGACGTCGGGCGCGGTCAGGGTGCCGAGAAAGGTGCCGGTGGCGGCGTTCAGACGGTAGACTGCGCCTGCTTCCGAGTCGCAAACGAGGACAGAGTCGTTCGGGCCGAGAGCCACCCCGACCGGACTGAGCAGGCGGCCCTCGCCAACCTGATCAATCCGCTGGTACGAGCGGCGGTTCAGATCCAGAACGTGGACGCAACCCCCGCCCGGGTCCGCAACCCATAGCCGTCCGCCTGCCGTGGCCACGACGTCGCGGGGGCCGTGCAGAGACGGCGGCCGACTCCCACCGACGAGAAAGCGCAGAAGTCGCTGGCGCAGCGGAACCTCCGGGTTCAGGTCCGCCGCCGAGCGCAACTGGCCGACGTACCGGACCCGCGCCGGCGCGCCGTCCGCGGGCCAGACCAGGGCGGGGTCCGCGGGTGCGAACAGCGGTCGTGGCGTGGAGCACCCCGTGGCCATCATGAGGCAGAGGAGAAGCGCCGCTGCCAGCGGGGGCCGGTTCGGCGTCTCTGACCTCCTTGGGCCGGGCGCCAGCGAAGCGGTGGCGCAAGCCCTGGCGGCGTTGCGGCTGCCGGCCCCGTTGGCGCTGGATGTCCGCTGGCCTGCTTGCATCAGAAGTCTCGCACCAGTTTGAAGCGGATGGTTGAGGCTGTCTCTCGCCGCGGGTCGTCGACGTAGTGATTGAACTCATAGCTCAGCCAGGCGCTCACCTGGTGCCAGGTCCAGCGCAGCGAGAGGTCGACCTCGATGCCCTTGTCGTCGCCGTTCACGGAGTCTTGTTGGTCGCGGTACAGCATCGCACCCTGCAGCATGAGGCTAGCGGAGAGCGGCTGCCTCAGCGTGGCGGAGATGGTGCGGTTTGCGATGGTGCGCTCGTCGGGAGGTTGGTAGGCCATCAGGCTCCATCCCGCCCCCACCCCCAGGCTGGTGCCCCAGTCGAAGCGCCGCGACCACACCGCGTTCACCCGGTAGGCGTCAAACGACGCATGCGAGTCCTCCGTTTCGTATTCCGCCGTGAGCTGGATAGCCCCCGGCGAGTAGCGCGCGCCCACCAGGCGGCCGCGGCTGTTGTCATCCAGCGTCGCGGTGCTAGGCGTCGTGCTCTGATCCTGGCGCGACTCACGATAGTAGAGGGATAGCCCAAAACCGAAGTTCTGGCCGACCCCATAGGTCTGGCGGGTGGTGTCGGTGGTCGCCGAGCTGGATTGGAGCACAGAGTACTCGACCCACACCGTCTCGCCAGCGCCAATCCAACTGCCGAGCGGGCGGTGGATTTCGACGCTGCCGCCGAATTCCAGGATGGTGTAGTCTCGGTACAGTTGATACGTCTGAGTCAGGTCGAGCTTGGTGATGACGATGCTGCCGACGTCAAGTCCGGAGTCGTTGAGGACGATGACATCCAGGGGATTGAAGGTCCGCTGCTCACGGCGTAGCGCCTGGAAGCCTCCGGGACTGTCCCGCTGATCATGCTCCCAGCGGATGCCGTAGTGGGCGGTTAGGGTCCCCCAGGGATTGTGCTTGCTATAGGCCAGAGAAGCTCCCGCCTCCAGTTCATCGTCGCGGGCCGCGGGGTCGTAGTCGGTTCGGCGGAGCACGCCGTCGAGCTTGGACACGAGGCTCTGAAAGAGGAGGTGCTGGACCCCGGCGGAGACCTCGCCATAGCGGTCCCCGGAGCCGCTGCCGCCGGTGCCTGGGCGCGCCTGGTCCCCGAGTTCCAGGCCGTACCACGAACTCAGGTTCCCGGTGTGCTCCAGGTGCAAGCGTTGCCGCCACTCCATCTCGGTGTAGTTAGCGGGGCCGGTCTGGTCGAAATACCGGGCCTCCGAGCGCAGCCGGTAGCGGTCGCCGGGGCCGAACTCGACGTCGTTGCTAAAGTCGGCGCGATGCACGGCGTAGTCCAGGTTGGACGAGGCTTCGGTTACGGCCTGGTAGTCGTAGCTCAGGGCGATGTCCCCGACGGCGGTGTCGGACCAGCCCGTCTCCAGGCGGAGAGTGTCGTCCTGCTGGGTTGAGTCGGGCTGCCCAGCGTGCGAGCCCTGAGAGTCCGTCTGCGAGCGCTGCAAGCGCAGGCGGATCGGAAGCACGGTGCTGCGGTACTGCCAGGCCAGGCCCTCTGTCTCCACCTGCTGCGAGACGGCCCGTTGAAAAGTCCGGCGCTCGAGCGCCTGGAAGCGGCGAGCAAAGAGGGTCAGGGGGTAGTCTTTCTCCTTGAGGAAAAGCAGGCTCACATCGTAGTCCTCCGCCGTGCCATTATCGCGGCTGGACTGGCTTTCGAGGGGGCCGACGCCGCTGAAGCGCTCCTGGATGAGACCGAAGCGCCCGCCCAGGCCAAATTCAAGGAAGTTGGGGTGGTAGACATAGCCGCGCGTCTGCAGCCGCAGGCTTTCCTCGAAGAACACATCTTCGGTGCGGTTCTCGCCACCCCCGCTGTAGGTCTCGCTATCGTTCTCCAGGGTGATGGCCAGTTCCAGGCTGCCTCTAACCTCGGTCAAGGCGACGCCCCCGACGTCGCGAGGCGTCGCGCTGCTGGGGCGGACCCACAGCGGCCAGGCAAGCAGGAGCGCCAGGCCCCAGCGGACCAGGCCTGGCCGCCACCCAGTCCGCATGGCGCTGCCGGGGGTCACTCTCATCCTCCCACGCTTCTCAGCAGATGCCGGCGCGGTCCCCCGTGCGGTAGGTGGCACGAGATGCAGGTGCTGTCGGTTAGGGAGGCAGCGTCGCGGTGGTGGTCCCCGGTCGAGAGGTCGGCCGGGACGTGGCAGCGGGCGCAGACATTAGGCCTGGCGCTGAGCAGCAGATGGGGACCGTTCGAGAGGTGGGGCTCGTGGCACTCGAGACAGGCGTTGACCAGCACGGGGGCATGCACGAAAAGCACCTCCTTGGAGAGGTCCTTGTGGCAGTCGTAACACAGCCCCTCGGCAACTGACTTGCTTAGCCGTTGGCCCTGCCCGCCGGGGTCGCGGCCGTGACACGGGCCGCACTGGAAATCCTGGTAGGGCTTGTGGTACTGGCGCGGCCCCGGCCGGGACAACGGCGCCACGGGAGCGCTTGGAGCCGCCGCCGCCGCGCTGGCAACCGGCGCGGTGAACTGAGCGGGTAACGCGGTGGGATCGGGGACGCCATCAAAGAAGAACGAGAGCGTGCGGTAGCGGGTCGCTGGCGCGCAACCGGCAAGCACAGAGGCCAGGAGCAGGACGAGGACCACGGCGCCCCTCAGAACCGGCCGCCCCAGGGCAGACTGCGCCACCCGTTCCACTCGGTCCGCCCGTTGCCCAGGCCGCACGGCAGGAAGGGCCCGTCGGCCTGGAGGGTTGGGGCGTTGGTAGGTGTGGGGTGGAAAGGCCATGAGGGTTCGTCACGTATCCGTTCTGCCAAAGCCTATCCGGGGCTGGCTTGACGCGGCCGGGTCTGAGCCGGGCTCTGGGTCACTTGCCGCCCGCCTTCCCCGGCGCGCCCGGCACTGGCCCTGCGTCGCGGTTCCCCGCCGCGGGGGGGGCGTCTTCGGCGGGCTTGCCCAGGCTTTCCCGGGAAGCGTCCGGCCCGAAGCTGTCCGTCGTGGGGGGAAGCACGGGCAAGGCTTGGATCGTGCCCTCGGCGGGGACGTATCCTTCAGGAAAAGAGCCGAAGGCGTAGACGCTGACCCGCCGCGCGCCAACCTGACTGGTAACAAACACCAGGTAGTCCACCGTAAATCCCGGGTAGACGTACTGCTGGAAGAACGGGATGGAGGTCCGGTCGACGGCAACGGACGCCGGCAGCATCAGCGCCCCCGGCCCGTCTCCAGGGCCGCCCAGATGCATCAGCAGTTGCCCCTCCGCGTTGAACATCTGCACCAGCTCCATGGCGGTTTCCACCACGTAGACCACTCCATCCGGTCCCACGGCGAGGCCCTTGGGCCTGGCAAACTGCCCGAGACGGCGCCCGGCCTCTCCCCGTTCCCACACCAGGCGCCCGTCACCGGTGTACTTCTGCACCCGAAAATTAAGGGTATCGCTGACAACCACATCGCCATTCGGCCCGACCGCGACGGCGGTCGGAAGATTGAGTTGACCGCTCCCACTGCCGAAGGCGCCGAACGCACGCAACACCTTGCCGCTGCGCCGCTCCAGCACCACCACCTGGGGGGTCTTGTCGTTGTCAAGCACATACAGCTCATCGCCACGCACGGCGACATCCACCGGCCGACCCCCGTCGGGCAACGGGAAGGCGTTCACGTAGGCATCATCGGGGCCGAAGACGACGACCTGCTGTCGGAGGGTATCCGCGACGAACGCGAAGCCCGCCTCGTCGACCGCGAGGTTGACCGGCTTCCGCAGCCGACCGATCCCGCGGGTGCCGAAGGAGGTAAAGGTCCGCTCGCGAAGATTCAGCCGCACGATCCGATTGGCGGCGGTATCACAGACATACACGACTCCTTCCCGGACCGCGATCCCGTGCGGTCGGCCGACCCCGCGGGCATCCAGCCCGGCCGTATCCTTACCGATAATGAAGGCCTTGAAAGCCCCCTTTTTCGGTTCGATATCATCGGCGCCGTTGAGGGCGGTGAGGAACTGGACCCGCGGTCGGTCTGGAGGTACGGGAAAGAACACCGCTGGCCGACTCGTGCTGGCGACCCCGTGCTGCGGGGCGCCGGTGCGGCACCCCGTGGCCGCCAGGGCGATGGCGGCAGTCACTACGAGAAGCCATGCGCCCTGGCGGATCTGATCCCGTATCATGCAAGCACCCCCTGGCTGCACTACACCCGGAGCGAGCGGCGGTTTGCCCGGAGTTCTTGTTGCTTCCGGCGGCACAACATACAGCCCCGCACAAGCCCTGCGAACCAGCGCTGCGCCTCGGGGGCCTCAGGCCCGATCTTCTCCTTACTTTACGTGGCAGGTGAGGCAGAGAGCGCTGCCCGTATTGTTGACGGCGAGTAACTTGTCCATCCCTGCGCCGTTGTGGACGTCATGGCAACTGGAGCACTCCACCCTGCCGCCGAACAGCAGCTTGGAGACCGCTGGCGTCGCCGAGGGGTCCTTCAAGCCGCCGTCAGCGGTTGCCAATGCCGTGTTGTAGACAAAGCCCACGGGATGATCGTTCGACAGATCGTTGCCGACTTTGGTTGACCCGGAAAGCATGGTCGTGGTCGTGGGGGTGGTGCCAAAGTTGTCCAAGGCCACGGTGCCATCATGGCAGCTCAGGCACAACTTGCTGACCCCCGTGATGTCGGGCGCGCCACCCAGAGCGCCCTGAAAGGTCGGGCTCACGGTGTTGGAGTAGACGGTGAACGTCGTGGTTGTCTGGGCGTGATTCCAGAGCGGCGCCGAGGTGACGCTGGCCATGCCGTTGTGCGGCGTATGGCAGGGCCGGCAGATCTGCCCACCGGAGTTCCACGCGCTGCTGCTGAAGTCATGCTTCGAGCCGCTGATGCCGGCGGCCTGAGCCAGGCTGCCGACGAAGGTCAGCGTCGCCAGGCTAGTGAGTAGTGCGATGAGTCGGTTCATGGTCTTGGATGCCTTTCCTTGGGGATTCGTTTGCTGCGGTGACTCGTTGGGACTCCTCGGTTCCAGCCGCGCGCACTTCAGGCACACGTAGCCGGTCTCCTTCGGCGCCCTGCTGTCGGCGCCACCCAGGTCCTCCAGACCTGGCTCATGGTGGGTTTAAGATCTTGATCTCAGGTCATACCCTCTGTCACATTGTGGTATACGACGCTGGTATTCTACATACGGTTCCGTCGCGGTCACAAGAATATTATTTACATATCATTTATGACCGCCTACAGCGGTTCTGGCGGCAGGGCAGGAGGCGGCGACAGGGCCAGTTCAGGCGTGCGCGGCGCTCGACGGCGCGACGGCGCGAGGCGGCGCGCGTCCGGCGCGCCGCCTCGCGAACCACGCGGGAGGGCGAACGGCCCCAGGCGCGAAGGGCGCCCGCGAGCCGCGGGTTCCGCAAGCGCCTCTACCGTCTGGCAGGGAGACGGCCGAAGAGGACGCGGCGGAGCCGCGGTTCGAGGGCGGCGGCCAGGCGGTAGAAGCCCAGGTCGGTCGGGTGGGCGCCGTCGACGGTGCATTCTTCGAAGTCGTCGCCCATGAGGTCCGCGCCGTCGATGAACGAGAGGCGCCGGTCGCCGGCCTTGCGGCGGGCCTCGACCAGGCTTCTCTGGAACTCACGCGTCAGGCTGCGGGCGGCGCGTGTACTCTCGAGGAACCGGTCCGCGGCAGGCAGCACTCTGGAGATGACGATGATCGGCGTCTTGGGGTGCGCCGCACGCAGAATGTCGATGAACCGCCCGAGCGTGGCCTTGGTCCCCTCCGGTCCGGCATTGGCTTCGTAGTCGAGCAGGTACAGCAGCGGGTCCGGGATTTGGGCGATGATAGTCGCGAGCTCAGGCTCGCCCTTGCCGTTGCCGGAGAAGCCCAGGTTGATGAATTCGAGGTTCAAGGCGCGGCTGAGGATGTTGGTGTATACCATGCCTGGCCGACTGGCGCAGCCGCCCTGGGTGATCGAGGTGCCGTACACCACCACGCGGCCCGGCTTCGCATAGTCCGCCGGTGGCAGTACCTGCGCGCCGCTGCTGACGCCCACCTCGATGTCCTCGACCCCCTGGTACAGCGGCAGGTTCAGGGTGACCTGGCGCAGTCCGCTCTCGGGATCGTTGAACAGAACATGCTCGTAGGCTGCCTGGGCAATGTCCATACGAGTGGTGCTGCGGTAGTGCATGGCGCCGGGCGTGCCCAGGTAGCAGTCGACGCCGCACTGTCCGGTCGCCGGCATGTGATCCATGTTGGGCTTGCCGCGGAGCTTGACTCGCACGCTCAGCACGGCGGCATCGGTCTGGAACTGGATCTGGCCACCCGCGGTGCAGTTGGCCAGGCTGTCGACCGCCGGTGGCAACGGGGCCAGGGCGGTCTCCGGCAGGCGCCGGTAGAGCCGGTTGGCGGCGAACCAGGCAAACCCGGCTAGGCGCAGAGGCGGCTCCTTGGGGGAATACCACGTGAGAGCAGGCTGGGACGGTTGAGTCTGGGTTGCCATGGCGGTTCGCTCCGTTCTGGTGCTCTGAGGCCGTGGTTCTGCGCTGGTGCAGAGTCACGTTCCTGGCCTTGGGCAGGCCGCGCCGCCCGGCCCTCGCCCCGCGGCGGTTCATGGGGGCGGCACGACCGCGCGGTCACGGCCGCTGAAGATGCTGTTGCCGCCGCTGCCCGCGTAGAGGATTGCCGGGTTGTGCGGGCTGAGGCGGATAAAGGAGATTTGCGGCAGCGAGATGCCGGCATTCTCATGGGTCCAGTTGAGGCCGCCGTCGCGGGTCTTGAGGATGCCTTCGGCGCGGTGGTCGTCGTGGTACGGGTGATCCGTGGTGCCGGCATAGACCGTGCCGCGGTCTTGCGGGCTGACCGCCAGGGCGCTGACGAAGTGGTAATCCAGGAGGCGCTGCCAGGTGGCCCCACCATCCCGGCTGGCAAAGACCCCGCCAGGGCGCATCACGTTGGGGGTGACCAGGCGGTCGAAGAACTCGCGGGCGCCCAGGTAGAGGGTGCGGAGATCGCCGCTCCCCGCCGCCAGGCACTGGACCTCGCCGACGTTAAGCTCGACGCTCACGAGCCGCCAGGTGGCGCCGCCATCCCGCGTCTCATACACCCCGGCGCCTTTGGCCACAGGGCCTCCGGCGGCCAGGAGCAGATGCCGACTGTCGGCCGGATCGAGCAGCAGCCCACAGCCTCGGCCGCGCACTCCGGCTGGCAGATCGCCCGAGAGGTCACGCCAGGCAAGTCCCCCGTCGACGGACTCGAAGACGCCGTTCTCCTTCGAGGTCACCAGCAGCCGCCGGGCGGTCGGCGGACTGCGCCGGTCGAGCAGGAGGTGCCGGGTCTGGCCGACGGGCAGCCCGCTCTCCGGCCGGCCGACGACCTGCCAGGTGGCGCCAGCGTCGGTCGAACGGCAGACGTCGCCCTGGTTGCTCTCCCACTGGCCAGTGGCCGCCCACAGCGTGTCGGGAGCATCGGGGTCGATCACCACGGTGAAGGTGTTGCCGCGGTGCTTCATGCCCTCGGTGCAGCGTCGGAAGGTCTTGCCGCCATCCTCGCTGAGCAGCAGTCCGATGTCAGCATAGCAGAGGTAGAGCCGCTCCGGCCGTTTGGGGTCCTGGATGAGGTCGTTGGCGCAGGTGACTTCCAGGCCGGTGCCGGTGAAGCGCCCGTCCGGGAGCATCTCGCAGTAGCGCTGTTGCCAGGTCTTGCCGGCATCCTCGCTAAGGAAGACGTGGCCGGCGGTACCGAAGGCGACCCGATCTGGTCTGGTGGGGCTGATGGCCAGGCACTCGACGGCCGGGCCCCACTCCCGGATCCAGCCGTAGTCCAGGTTGATGCCCTCGCCGGAATGGACGCTGGCGCGGGCCCACTGTCGGCCGCCGTCCGTGCTCTTCCAGACGCCGGCCGCGACCCAGCTCTGGTTGCCGACGTAGAGGGTCTGCGGAGCGCGCGGGTCGACGACGAGTTCCTTGGCATTCGAGGCCATGTAGGCCGACTGGCCACGGCGCGCGACCGGGTTTGGCAGACCGCTATTCCGCGCTTCCCAGGTCAGGCCCGCATCCTGACTGCAGAAGACGCCGCCGTTCCAGGGTTCCTGGTCTCGGGCGCTGGTGGCGAGGCTGAGGTAGACCGTGGCTGGCGCCGAGGGCGCGAAGGCGAGTTCGCGGGCGGCGGTGTGCGGCAGGCCTTGCTGGGCAGCGACCCAGGTGGTGCCGCTGTCGGCGGAACGGAAGACACCGCGAGAGGTCGCGGCCAGGATCACCCGGCCCTCGTCCGGCTTGACCTCGAGGTCCGAAACAATGGCGTCGGTGGGAAGTTGCCCGGCCGCCACCTCGGCCCAGGATACGCCACCATCGGCACTGCGCAGGATCATGCCCTTGCCATCCTTGCCCCAGCGCGGCCGACCCACGCCGGCAAAGACGATCTCGGGCTGTTGCGGATCGAAGGCGATACAGGCCACCGGCGCCGAACAGCCGTAGCGCGCCAGCGCCGGGAAACCCTGCCGTTGCCACTGCCAGGTCCGCCCCTGATCGGTCGTGCGGAAGACGCCGCCCTCGGTGCCCAGCAGAAGGGTGTTGCGGTCGCGCGGATGCACGGCAATGCACTCGACGAAGAAGTTGCGCAGCCCGGCGTTACGAATCTCGTAGTGCCGGCCAGCGTCGGTAGAGACGTAGAACCCGCCCACGTCGCAACCGACGTAGAGCGTCTCCGAGTCATGCGGGTCCCAGGCGAGGGACTGAATCCAGCCACCGCCGCCCGGCCCCAACCGCGTCCAGGCCAGCGCCGTGCCGTCGGGAGCTACGCTCGCCAGGGGGACCGGCGCTCCCGCGGCGTCCGCCGCCGCGGCCATGTGTGCTGCCAGAAGCAGGGCCATCACCCCAAGACCCCATGCCGCTACAGGTCTCATCAAGTGTCCCTCATCTGCGCCCCATCTGCGCGCTTGGCAAGTAGGGAGGCGATTTCATCGACCTGGCGCGCCTGCTCCTGCCCTTCAGGCCCAGCGGCACCCGGGAGAGCCCCTCGTTTCCTAACCGTAGCGCGATGGCGCCGTCGCTGCAACCGGGCGGGGGCGCAGGTCAGCTCAGTAGGGGCTTCTGTTTCGATCGTCTCCGCCTCCGGCGAGCAGAACGGGTCACGTGACTCTTGGGGGAGACTTCCGGCGGGAGGTGTCGCGAAGGCCAGACGCCGCGGAGCGCTGAAAGCGCGGCCATTCCTCAGCCCA
>CAILKC010000590.1 GCA_903834675.1 uncultured Victivallales bacterium
GCAGCGGCGCCCTCCAACGCCCCTCGTCCGCCGCGGCGGACGAGGGGCGGAATGGGAAGCGCTTTGGGTCATACGAGGTTGCTGCAAGTCTCCTACAAGCAAACCCCTACGGAGCTGACTTGCGCCCGATTCCCGCGGGTGGTTCCGTAATGCCTCAGAAACTGTGAAAATCGGGGTCGGGATCGGCATCGGGATCGACGGCGGCACCGACTGCGATCGCGACCCCGACCAGGTCAAAGCGTGCCGCCTTCCAGGCCAGACCCGCGTCGATGAAATACCGCAGGTAGGCGAGCACGGTATCGACCGAGACGGCTTGGCGCTGGCTCTTCAGTGCCTGACTCAGGGCGCGTGCGGTCCGAATTCGATCGTGGCCTCGTCGGCGCCTGGCGCCCTGAAGTTGACGTAGGGGCTTTGCCTGACCAGCTCGTTCTCAAGCGCTACCGGGCCGGACCGCAGCACGACGCGCCGCGCCGACATCCCTTTGGGCAGGAGGATGTGGCAGGCGACTTCCCGAGTGCGAGTTCCATGGAACTTCAGTGCCAACGTCTTGGCGGGAAGATCGAGCGCATAGTCATAGGAGAAACCCGCGCCCGCGCCCTCATAGCCGATCGCCACCGCGCCCTTGGTGATGCCGACGATGCAGAGTCTGGGCGAGAACGTGACCCGCTCAAAGCGAGAACTCTCATCCTTCACCCCGGCAAAGCCCTCCACCAGGGCGGCAAACATGGCCGCGAGGCCCCAGACATCCGGGGGCGCAAAGGCGGTGTCCGGGCACGGCCTGCCATCGGGGTGGTACCACACGTAGGGCCCCACCGTTTTAACCAACTCGAAGTAGCGGTCGAGGATGTCCAAGCCGTACTCCTCAAAGCCATTTTCAAAGGCGCCGCGGGCCAGTTCGCCGCCCACCAATGGCAAGACGCCCCCATTCACGTAGCACCCCGGGTTGCAGACCCAGTCGCCAGAGAAGTCCTCGGCGTGGAAACTGTAGGCCGGGAAAGGCGGGTGAATGCCGAACCATTCCGCAAAGTACTCTCTGGCCTCGGCCTTCCGCCGCCGGTACTCCTCGATGATGGAGCAACGCTGCCGGAAGTCGGCAATGCCGCGGTTCAGGTTGAAGGCGTTGCAGAGGCTCAGCTGGCTGGCCTCGTCCACCCCTTCCACGGTTACCGGGTCAAGGTGGACCTGATGGGTGTAGAATCGCCCATTCCAGCACACCCGGTTGGTCCTTTCGCGGAAGCCTCTGGCCGTGGTCTCCCAGTGTTCGGCGCGGAGCGTGTCACCAAGCTGGCGATAGAGGGTGGCCAGCCGACCGGCGGCTTGGCACATCCCCGAATTGTCCCCATGCATGATGCCGTAGGTCGTGTGCGCGTCGATCTCGCCATAGGGATTCCGCCTGAATTTGCCGCGCGGGTTATAGACGAAATCCCAGGTATCCAAAGAGAACGGCCGCTTGACCAACTGCAGCGCTGGGGCCCAGCGTTTCGCGTCGGTCATCGAGTAGCCCATGGCTTTCTCCAACGCGGGGAGCAGCCGTGCCATCCAGTCATCATCGCCACTGCTCTGCCAGGCCAGATACACGGCCTCAACCAAGAGAAACTCCACGTCTGCCTCAGTGGGAACGCGAGCTCCTCTGCCTTCCTTGTCGAACCAGTCAAAAACCGCGCCATCCGGCGCCTGAGTCTGGGCGAAAACCTCAACGGCGCTCTTCACGTCAGGCTCGATGTAGCGGAATCCCCGCAGTTGGTATGTGTGGTCACGGATCCAGACGGGATGCAGCTTGCCAGGCGGAAAACCCGTGAGCTGCTTTCCCTCTACGGCTTGGGTGACGCGAGTCTGCCGGAAAGCAGCCCTCACGGTGTCACAAAACGCCGCGAATCTCGGGTCGGGCAGATCGAAGGTGGTCATGACAATCTCCCCACATTGGCGGTGCTCGGTATTACCCTAGCCCGACCCTGGCCAAGAAAGACTACGGCGGGCTGAAAAATCGCCTCCGCCAGCCTGAAAGCGCGCCATGGGCAGCCCGGCTCCTGATGCACTCACGTCGGCACCCCCATGGACAGGCGCTAAAGAGGAGTAGAGAATGTCAAAGTAGCTTCAAAAGTCGGGGGTTGACCCCAATGATGAGTCATGAACCTGCTGGTGGATTACTACCCTGAGGTCCAGTTCCGGCCTTACGGCTCCGGCGCCACGCCTGCGAACGTGGTGCCGTTTCTGCGGCAACTGGAGCTGGGCTACCTGTGCATCTATGCCAAAGGTCACAGCGGTTACTGCACCTGGCCCAGCGCCCTCAAGACGCAGCACAACCAGCTTGGCCAGGACATGCCCAAGGTATTCCGCGAGTACACCCGCGCGGCCGGGACCAAGCTCGTTCTTTATTACAGTGGCCTGGTGGACGGCATCGCCGGCGAACGCCACCCCGACTGGCGCCAGTGGACGCTCGAGGGCAAGCCCGGCGAGGCGCTGTTTCAGGACTTCAAGTGCACCACCGCCTACTCCATCTGTCCCCTGAGCAGCTACTGGGATGAGTGGGTTAGCGTACACCTGCGCGAACTCATTACGGGCTACGACCCCGACGGTATCTGGGTGGATGGGGACTGGCCGGGGCCCTGCTACTGCCCGCGTTGCCAGGCCCGCTTTCGCGCCGACACCGGCTGGACAGAGCCCTGGAATGAGGCGATCAAGCGCGCCGATTTTCAGTCTGAGTATGCCAAGAGCTGGAACCGGATCACGCACGGCTGGCGCACGCGGTTCAGCGCCTACGTCACGTCGCTGAAGGCCGATTGCGCCTACAGTGCCGGCAATGTCAGCCCCCGCCGCGAGTTTGCCGCGCCCTTTGACTGGCGCAGCGGCGACTTCTTCTCCCCCGGCTTCTTCTACCTGCACGACATCGCCCGCATGATGCGCTGGTACGGCACCCTCGGCGTCCCCTACGACGCCTATGTCTGTGACACCAGCTTCACCCACGTCCGCAAGCACGTCCGCAGCCGCACCAAGAGCTTGGATCGCATGTTGCAGGAAGCCGCCACCGTCGCCGCAGCAGGGGGCACCGTCGGCTACTGGACCTACCCTCTCGGCAACGGGGCCTGGGTGCCGTCCAGGATGCGCCGAGCCCTGGCCGTGCGCCAGTTCCTGAAAGAACGCGAGGACCTCTTTCTGCACTCCAGCAGCGCCCGCTGGAATGCCATCCTGGTCAGCGACCCGTCGACCCCGACCTTTGGCGGCCCCGGCGTCGAAGGCGCGCACAAGGCGATGGCCGCCCTGCACCGCTCGGTGGATATCATCGATGAATCCGCACTCACCGACACCTTGCCCTATGACCTGATCGTACTCCCGGAACAGGCGTTTCTCGACCCCTCGACCGCGGCGCAGCTGAAGACCTTCGTGCGCGCCGGCGGGGTGCTCCTCAGCAGCGGCGCCAGCCTGCGCTCGCCGGAGTTGCAGGCGCTGCTGGGAGTGCGGAGCGTTCGCTTCGGCGAGGTCAAGGACGGTCATGTCCTGCTCTCGACGAGCGACGAACCCACCGGGGTCGACAGTGCTTGGGACAAGGTGGAACTGGGGGTTGGCGCCAAGGAGCTCTATCCGTTGTACCTGTCCTGGGACCAACTGAACTTTGAGACCCGCAACGTCACCAACAACTGGCCGATGCATGGGCAGCTCGATGAAGAGCACCCGGAACCCGCCGGTTTCCCGGCGGCCATCACCCGCCGACTGGGCCAGGGCCGAATCGTACACCTCTGCACCGGCATCTTCGGCCAGTACAAGCAACTCGGCGACCCGCAGATGCTGCGCTGGCTGCGCGAGGTCGTCGAGTTCCTCCAGCCGCAGCCGCGCTGCCAGACCAACGCGCCGTCGTGGGTGGACCTCTCACTGCGCCGCGGCGCTGACGGCCGACTGCTGGCGCAGGTGGTCAACCAGACTCCTGGACGTGACGTCGCCAGGCTCAACACCGATGACACCTGGGTGGACGAGATCCCCGAGGTCGGCCCCTTTACCTTGGCACTGCGACTGCCGCGCAAACCCCGAGCCGTGACCTGGGAACCCGGTGGCAGGGCGCTGGCCAGCCGCTTCAAGGGCGGCGTCCTGACCCTCGAGGTGCCGCGCTTCAGGAACCACGGCTGCGTGGCGGTGCGGGAGTGAGGGCACCCCGGACCCGGGCGGCCGGGTTCTCGGCAGGGCGACACATCCCACGCGTAGCTCCCCATACTGGTGCTGGTATCCCGGCCATCTGGCGGCGGCGGCGGTGCAACAGGTTAATGGCTGGCGGCGACAAAGGCCTGGCAGGAAGGCGTCATGGCATGAAACTTCAGATCCGAGATACGGGGGCGTACGGCAATGGAGTCTATACCGAAGAGCCGATAGAAAGGGGCCGCATTATTGGCGTGTTGGACGGCATCACACTCACGCTTGACGAGTGTATTGAAAAAGTAAGAAGAGGAGAAGAGAACGTATCCGATCCATTGCAGGTCTCTTTGGAGGTCTGGCTGGATCTTGATGAACCCTCACGCACCTTTAACCATAGCTGTCATCCCAATGCCGGTATCAGAAAACGGAGCGAACTGTTTGCCTTGAGAAACATATCCGCCGGTGAGGAGATAACCTACGACTATTCCCTGACCGTAGGGCCCAATGTCCCGACTGAACTATGGACCATGTCGTGCCTATGCGGTCACAAGGAATGCAGGAAAAGGATCGGGAATGTCGTGAGCATCCCGGAACGACGACTGGCGGAATACCAGAAATTGGGCGCATTACAGGACTACATGAAGGATGAACTGCAGAAACTCAGAAAGGTGAATGGCACGTATATCCTGCCGGAGTATCGGAGAATCGTCCTCTAGCCCATCGTCTTCTCTGAACTCCTGGAAGTCTGCTGCCGCATGCCCTCAAGCCCATCTCTTGGAGCATGTATCATGCTCGGATAGAGCGATTTCAGCCAGGCTCACGGGCCGATGAACAAGGGGCGCAGGTCAGTTCCGTAGGGGCTTCTGTTTCGATCGTCTCCGCGTCCGGCGAGCAAAACGGGTCACTTGACTCTTGGGGGAGACTTCCGGCGGGACATGTCGCGAATGCCAGACGCTGCGGAGCGCTGAAAGCGCGGCCATTCCTCAGCCCAGGGCAGCGCCCTGGGAATGAATTCAAAACGAGATTGAGCCCTGCCGGGGCGGCATACCGACAGTCCATGGGCACCGCGCGGCCAGCTATGGCGCCCCTTCGGGGCTGAGAATCTGGGGTATGCCCGGTACC
>CAILKC010000591.1 GCA_903834675.1 uncultured Victivallales bacterium
AGCCGACGCTCGGCGGTCCCAGGGAATGGAGCGGCCGCGGCTCGCGGCCAGAGCCGAGCCGACGCTCGGCGGTCCCGGGGCAGGGCGGAGTCACGGGACTATAGTGACACGGTGCGCTGCTGGTGGCCCACCATCGGGCTGGCAACGCGGGTTCGTAGCGTGGGTGTAAGGGGGCCGTAAACATGCAAGGCGGCATGGTTCTGCGGGGCGGACGGGTTCTCGATCCGGTGAACGGTCTCGACGCGGTGCAGGACCTGTGCATCACGAACGGTCAGATCGCGGCAGAGCCGGCTCGGGGGGCGGTTGTGGTCGATGTCAGCGGCCTGGTCGTTTGCCCTGGATTCATCGATCTGCATGTTCATCTGCGCGAGCCGGGGCAGACTCACAAGGAAGATATCGGCACGGGCACCCGCGCCGCGGCCGCGGGCGGCTTTACCACCGTGGTGGCGATGCCCAATACCGCGCCGCCGGTGGACAACTCCGAGGTCCTGTCCCAGGTCTACGGCCTGGTCCGGGAGAAGGCGGTCGTGCGGGTGTTGCAGAGCGGGGCGCTCACCCTCGGTCGGGCTGGCCGGGAACTCAGCGATGCCGCGGCGCTGGCCCGGGCTGGCGCGGTGGCGCTAACCGATGACGGCACCTGCATCCAGACCGCGGGTTTGATGCTGGAGGCAGTCCGCCGGGCCGCGGCGGTCGGGATCCCGGTCATCGACCACTGCGAGGACGAGAGCGTGGCCCGCCGCGGCGCTATGAATGCCGGCGCGGTGGCGCGGCGACTGGGGGTGTCGTCGCAACCAGGGCTGGCTGAAGACCTGATCGTCTGCCGCAATATCCTGATCTGCCGCGAGACCGGCTGGCCCATCCACATCCAGCACATCTCCAGCGCGTTCAGCGTGGCCCTGGTGCGCGCCGCCCGCCGCGAGGGTATTCCCGTCACGGCCGAGGCGTCGCCGCATCACATCTGCCTTACTGAAGAGTGCTGCGCCAGCCACGGCAGCAACGCGAAGATGAATCCGCCGTTGCGGACGGAGGCCGATCGTCAGGCGATCTTGGGGGGCTTGGCCGATGGCACCATCGGCGTCATTGCCTCAGACCATGCACCGCACACGGCCGCGGAGAAGGCGGTCGGGTTGGAGATGGCGGTCGGGTTGGAGATGGCGCCGTCTGGGATTGTCGGGCTGGAGGCGCTGGTGTCGCTGTGCCTGACTGAACTGGTACACGGCCGGGTGTTGACGCTGCGCGAGTTCGTGGCCAGGCTGACCGCCGGGCCGCGCGCGGTGCTGCGGCTGACGCAGGGCACGTTGAGCGTTGGCGCGGCGGCGGATGTGACGCTGCTGAACCTCGATGCAGAGCACGTTCTGCGCCTGGCCGAGTTCCGTTCGCGCTCGGCGAATTGCCCGTACGACGGCCGCGTCTGCCGCGGCCGCGTCGAGGGGACGTTGCTCGACGGCGAATGGATCTTCAGCCGCCTGCCGGGGGTCGTGGGGACGGTGCGCTGAGAGGCACGGGCGGGCGACGGAGACACCAGCTTCCCATGGTCACGACGGCTCAGCGGGAGCTTCGCCCTCCAGGGGGAACGGCCTCTCAGCGGCTGGCCACGGGCGGCGTTCCGAGCAGGCGCACTTCCTGCTGGGGGAAGGGGATTTCGATGTTGTGCTGGCGGAAGACGTCCAGCAGGGTTCTGTAGATCTCGAGTTGGGCCGCCTCGTAGTCTGGCACCGCGACCCAGGGCTGGACGGAGAGGTTGATGGAGGACGCTTCCAGGGCATTGATGCCGACGACGGGGGCGGGATCGCGCAGCACCCGCGGGTTGGCCTTGAGGATGCAGTCAACCAAGGCGAGCGCCTGGGCGAGGTCGGCGGAGTAGGCGACGTCGACCTCGAGCTTGAGCTGGCGTATCCGGCCGTGGTTGTGCAGGATTTCGCCGACGATCTTACGGTTGGGGATGGTGACCCGCGAGCGGTCCGTATGCACCAGCACGGTGGAGAACAGCTCGATGCTGACGACCTCACCGTGGACGCCCAGCAACTCGATGAACTCGCCGACGCGAAAGGGCTTGGTGAAGATGATCGTGAGGCCGGCTACGAGGTTGCCGAGCACCCCCTGCATGGCCAAGCCGATGCCGACGCCCGCCACGCCGATGCCGGCGATAAGGGGGGCGATGTCGACGCCGAACTTGCCCAAGGCCATGACCGCCGCCACCGCAAAAATCAGCAGCCGTACCACGCGGGTGGCCAGCATTCTGACCGGGGGCTCGAAGGAGCGCTTGGTCAGCCAGCGGCCAACCCCCTGACCTGCCCAGAGCGCCGCCGCGCCACCCAGGCAGAGGATGGTCACGGCGCCGATGAATTGCAGGCCGTACTTGAAGCCGTACTCGACCACGAAGTTAAGGGCGGTGTCTTGCAGCTTAGTGATCGTCGCGCTGTCGATCATGTCGGGTATTCCCATGTCTGTTCTCTATTTCCCCCAGGGGGTCGGCCCGGAGAGGATTTCGTAGGTGTTGGTGAGGGTGATGGAACCGCCTTGGGGCAATTCCTGCGCTCGGCTCCACTGTTCGAGATTGACGCGGCTCTGGGCGCCGTTCCAGTTGCAGTAGGCGGTGGCGACTTCGGTGGGGCTGAAGGTATTGAGGATGGCGAAGCCGGCCGCGTCGTCGCGGATGGCCCACTGCCCGGCCGGGCGGGCGGCGTCCCGCAGCCAGAGTTCCTTCTCGGCCGCCGGGTCTTCCGGGTTGGCCAGAGACTGGGAGCGCCAAGAGCCATCGGTGTTCCGCAGCCACAGCGTCGCCGTGGCAGTACTCTCGACCTGGAAGGCGGGATGGATGCGGAAGGCCGCCTGCCGGGCCGCGTTGCGGTTGGTCAGGGTCGACTGGACCGTGATCGCCGGGCGGTCGGGCAGCAGCCGCAGGGTGCGGCGCAGCGTAAAGCCGTTCTTGAGGGTGGCTTCGAGCACGGCGTGCTCCGGGCCCGACTCGATCACGGTGTAGGGCTCCGTCCACCCTGGGGCGCGGTAGCCGGTGGTGCTGAACTCCTCGTAGCCGCCCTCGCTGGGGGTGCAGGCGGTCTCCGGGTCGCCGAAGAGTTTCAGCAGCTGTCGGCCTGAGGACGTGGCCTTGAGCCGCCAGATGCGGCCGCCGAGGGTCGGGATCAGGTCCGCCTCCAGGTGCGGACTGCGCAAGGTCAGGACCGCGACGGACTGACTACGGCTCTGCTGGGCCGTGAGCCACTCATCGAGACCGCCGCCTTCGCCCTCGCGGATATGGCTGACGCCCTCCTTGCGGGCGATGGTTTCAAAGCGGCTTACCGCCCCGGCTGTGGTCCCGCCAGCGTCCGCGACCAGGTTGCCGTCACGGTAGTGCCAGGCGCCGCGGCTGAGGGTGATCTGCGTATAGAGCAAAGGCAGGCGGGCGACCTGGACCCGGTGCAGGCGCGTAGCCTCGTTGGCGACCGCGGCCTCGGCCTGGTCGAAGAGCGCACTGGCGCTGGCGAGCATCTGGGGCTGGTTCAGGTAGTCGCCGGGCGGGGTGTAGATGCGGACGTGGCGGGTCAGGTCCGCGCAGACGGCCTGCCGCAGCAGTGCGAGGTAGTCACGGATGGCGGGGGCGGCGGGGCCGTAGTAGGCCTCGGTGAACTCGTGGATGGCCTTGGCGCTATCGTAGGATGGGTCCCATAACGTCTTGGCCATGAGGTAGGTACGCAGCTCAGCCAGCTCGCCGCCCTGGCTGAAGTAGTTGGCTTCCTCGTAGATGCCGGTGACGCCATTGCGGATGAAGAACTCGATGTTGGGCCTGATGACATCGAGGTTGGGGAACGGCTGGATGCAGTGCGCGTAGTTGATGACGTAGTCCCAGATGTGCAGGCGGTTGCAGATCTTCGCCCAGCCTTGGATGTCCTCGACGAAGGAGGCGTTCGCTGGGCAGGTCTCCAAGGGGTGTACGAAGCAGCACTCGATCGAGCACAGACGGACGGCGACGTTGGGAGAGGGTTTCACCCCCTGCGGGGGTTTGCGGGTGTACTGGTAGGCCAGGGTATCGATGATCTTGTCAGGATGCTCGGCTCGAATGGCATCGGCGATGCCGTTGACGAAGTGCAGCAGCGGTCCGGCCTGACTGCCCTCCTTCTCCGCCAGGGCCGCGCAGGTGGCGCACTGGCAGTAGTTGTGCCAATCGTTCTGCGAGACGCTGAAGATGGTGGCCTCGGGCGACTCGGTGATCCAACG
>CAILKC010000592.1 GCA_903834675.1 uncultured Victivallales bacterium
CCTGGTGTCATACGAGGTTGCGGCAAGTCTCATACAAGCAGGATCCCCGGTTGGTGCCGGACCTGACCGCCAGAGAACTCCGCTGCCCCGGCAGGGGATTCTGCCATTCGTCATGGGTCTTTGGTCATTCGGCATTCTGCGGTTCTCATACCAGCAAACCCCTACGGAGCTGACTTGCGCCCGTTCTGGGGGGAAGGGTTTGCCGCGGTGGCAGAGGTGGCAGTATGGTGCAGGCCTACCAGCGGCACGGCCGGATCGCCGCAGAAGGGCAAGACGGGTGTTGGAGACGTCCATTCTCGACGGTATTCAAGGGCGGACGGCGGGGGCGGGTGGCCCGGCAAGGCGCCTGGCCAGGCGCTGTGCTGGCGGCGTCGCGGTCGCGTTGCTGGCGGCGCTGTTGGCGGGGTGCAACACGCTCTGTCCGGGGGGGCTGCCGCCTGGGGTCTACGTACAGGGCAGCATCCAACCGGCCTGCGACGCGCGCTTCCTGGGCGACATGACCTTTGTGGATGCCACCGGCGTGCGCCAGTCCGACCAGAGTATCTTTGCGGACGTTCTGAAGCTGGTCGAGGAGGCGCAGAGTTTCATCGTGGCCGATATGTTCCTCTACAACGAGTGGACCGGCATCAGCACCACCCCTGGCCGGGCGCTGACGCGCGAGTTCACCGAGGCGTTGCTGGCCAAGAAGCAGCGTCGTCCCGAGTGCCTGATCCTGCTCATCACCGATCCTATCAACACGGCCTACGGCGGCGTTCGTGCCGCCCACCTGGAGCAGTTACGCGCCGCGGGCATCATTGTGGTGGAGACGAACCTGGACGAACTGCGTGACGGCAGTGGTCTTTACGCATTGCTGTGGCGTCTCCTGGTGCGCCCCTTCGGCAATTCTCCCGGCGGCCTCTTGCCGAACCCTTTCGGTCCCGGCCGCGTCTCTCTGCGCACCTATCTGAGCTTGCTGAATTTCAAGGCCAACCACCGCAAGGTGATCGTCGCAGATCCGGGGGGGGTGCTGACCGCGGTGGTCACTTCCGCGAATGTCAACGACGGCAGCAGTGCCCACAGTAATGTTGCCGTGCGTTTCGGGGGGCCGGCCGTGCTTGAGTTGCTGGGCTGCGAGCTGGCTGCGGCCGCCTTCTCAGGGGTCCAGGTCGACCTGCTGGTGCCGACTCAGTCGGTGTCCGCCTGCGCCCCTACCGTCACGGCGCAGATTGTCACCGAACGGTCCATCAAAGAGGCCGTGCTGGAGGCGTTGAATCGGGCCAGGCTTGGCGACGAGGTGGACCTGGTGATGTTCTACCTGGCCGACCGCTACGTCATCAGGGCGCTGACCGCCGCCCAGCGCCGCGGCGCCCGGCTCCGCCTTGTCCTCGACCCGAACAAGGATGCCTTCGGATACCAGAAGAACGGCATCCCCAACCGCCAGGTGGGCCGTGGCCTGCATGACGCCGGCATCCCGCTGCGCTGGTACAACACCCATGGCGAGCAGTGCCACGCGAAGATGCTGCTGGTGCGCTACGGCGACGGCCAGACAACGCTCATCACCGGCAGCGCCAACTACACCTGGCGCAACCTGGATAACATCAACCTCGAAGCCAACGTCGTCTTGCGCGGGCCGACGACCGAGCGGGTCATGCGCGACGCGCGGCGCTATGTCGATACCATCTGGGACAACCTCGATGGACGCTCCTGCACTGTCGACTACCAGCGCTACGCCGATCCCTCCCCGCTGCGCCGCGGCGAGTTTCTGCTTATGGATTGGACCGGGATCGGCCCGTTCTAGCGGGCGCCCGCCCGAAACGGGCCGGCATCGCGGGCTCCAGGGGATGGGGGATACCGCGAACCCGCCCGAAACGGGCCGGGCATCGCGGGCTCCAGGGGACGGGGGATACCGCGAACCCGCCCGAAACGCTGCTGGTTAAGGGCAATTTCAACATGGACCTGACCGGAGATTTCCAATTCACCGACGAGGGTTTCCTGCGTTTGGAAGGAGTTGTGAATGCCGCATTCAATCTCGGCAACCACGGGACTGTGGTTTATCAGGGAGTGGCAAACCAGCAGGTGGCGGCCGGAACTTATTATAATCTGGC
>CAILKC010000593.1 GCA_903834675.1 uncultured Victivallales bacterium
CCAACCCTCTGCACCGAGGCCGCATGGTCCGCCCCTTCAGGGCTCAATCCGCGCTGTGGACGGGTACCCAGGGCGTTGCCCTGGGCGCCCGGAACGCCCCTTTGGGGCTGAATACCACGGCCCATCCTTATTGCACAGGTCGAAAAGAAACAGCCCTGCCCGGTGGACGGCAGACCTCCGCGGGGGGCGGCTGCGGTGCTACATTACCGCGTCTTGCAGCCTGTGTATCGGCGCCTCGGCACGGTCGGCCGCGGTACGGCTTAACGGCGCTACGGCAGAGCCCTGGACCTACGATCCCCGTCGGCACACGGTCTCCGTGGCCGTCCTGGCGGGCGAGACGGAAATACGGCTGGAGAGGCGATGATCGACGTACAGCCCTTCATCAGCGAGCGGCCGGATGCGGTGTTTGTCTTGCGTACGCAGCTTGGCGGGCTCACCGATACCCAAGGCATGGTAGAGGCGGGGCGGCTGGCCGCGGCGGTGCTGTTCCGTCCGGCGGCGGGGGTCTCGGCCAAACGCCGCATTGTGATCAAGCCGAACATCACGGCCGGTCTGGAGATCGATTCGGCCTCGGGTCTGCCGTTTCCCGGTCAGGACGGCGTCGTCACCAGTCCTCTCTTCGTGGCGGGGCTGGCCGACGGGCTGCGCCGGCTCACGACGGCGCCCATCGCGGTGGCTGAGGGCACGCCGCTGACGGTGGTCAACGCCCGCGGCTATACGGAGCTGCTCCGCGAGCGCGGCCTGGAGTTTCTTGATCTGAACGTGCCGCAGATCACCGCCACGGAGTTTCCTGAGACCGGGCTGAACTGGTATCCGGTGCATGGCGTAGTCCATCGGGACCTGCCGTTTGTGAAGCCGATCGGCGACCCGGACGTCTTTCTCATCAACCTGCCCAAGATGAAGGCGCACAACCTCGCGATCACGACCCTGGCGGTCAAGAATATGCAGGGTGCGGTGCCGTTGCTCTGGCCGCGGCAGTTCTGCCAGGGAGTCTCGGCGCTGGACGCAATGCCGGCGCGGGTGCGGGCCCTGTTCCAGCCCGATGCCTTGCAGCGGGTCGAGGCTCTCTGCCGCGAGCACGTCGCCGCGGGATACCCAGCCTGGGACGCGGCGGGCCTGCGTGACGAGAGCTACGTGCAGCGTGCGGTCGACCTGCTGGCCGGCCCCCAACCTGACCTGCACCTGATCGAAGGCTGCACCATCCGTGACGGCAGCGGCTTCCGCCGCGGCCGGGACCGCCTCGGCAACTATCTCATCGCCGGGCGCAATGCGGTGGCCGTCGACGCTATCGCTACCTGGATCATGGGTCACGACCCACGCCACGTCGGCCTCTACCGCGTCGCCAATGAGCGCGGCCGCGGCGAGAATGACCCGGCGCGCATCGCGGTGTTTCTGGCCACCGCCGAGGGACTTACCTCCAGCGACTACCGCGAGCTGGAGCGGGTGCCCACCGGCGTCTACCGCCACAGCGACTCTGCGGTGCTGCGCTTCCTCTGACCGGGGGACGCTCGCGGAACCCTCAGACTCGCCGCCGCCTCATTTCCGGTTCACCGGGAGATAGCGGTAGTAGACCTCGAGGGACATGAGGTAGAACGCGGTGGCGACGACCTTGCCCCCCCGCATTCCCGCCCCCAGCTCGGGCCACGAACCCGCATCGTCGCCTTCCTTGACTTGCAGCTTAATGACCTCGTCGCGGCACTTGCGGTTCCATTCCTTCCAGTGGCTGCCGCCGACCTGAAACATGCCATACGAGCCGTCGTAGACCTGAAAAGGGTTCCCGACCTGGGGCCCAGCCTGGTCCAGCACCTTGGCAATCTTCTGGACCTCTCTATCATCAGGACTGCAACCCAGGAACATGCGTGCAAAGAGCCCCGCCGCGGTGCGCGTTCCGGTCGGCGAACCTCGCACCCCTTCGGCGCTGGGCCTGGCAACCTCACCCAGGCTGCGTTGACCGCCGCCACCCGCCGAGGTGTAGCCCGTGGTCCCATCGGCGGCCAGCGCCCTCTGGTAGTAGGCCAGCACCCTCTCGCGCCACGGCGCTGCTTCCGTCTGGCGTAGGCCGGCCAGCACGCCGGCCTTGTAGGCCATCACCTGGAAGCTGGTGACGTGCGTGTCGTCGCCGGGGCCGTCGTACCCGTAGCCACCGTTCGGACCGCAGTTCTCGAAGACGCACTTCAGCGCTTCTTCGGCTGGCTTTTTGAAGCTGCCGTCGCGGGTCATGCCGTAGACCTCGCAGAGCACCATGGTGGCCACGCCCTGCGAGTAGAACGTGCCCTCGTTGAAGCGCCCGCCTGTCAGTTGGCTACGCAGGAAGTCGAGCCCGCGGCGCACCGTGCTCTGGTAGCGCCCGTTCTTGTGGGTGTAGCCGGCGCCGAGGAAGGCCAGCAGGGCCAGGGCGGTCTCGCCCACCGGATGGGCCGCCATCTCCCAGCTCCCATTCTCCGTCTGGACCTTGGCCAGCCACTTCAGCCCCCGTTCGACCGCCGCCTCCGAGTCAGCGCTCATCCCCTGGTCTCGAGCCCGTGCGCCGCCGCGCTTGCCGGCGCTACGCTGTCCGAAGGGTCCGCTCGCGAACGCCGACGTGGGTGCGGGCGTGGGCTCGTCGACCGGGGTAATGGCCGGCACATCCGCCACCGGCGGTGTCCCCGGGCGAGGCGGGGGGCTCGCCATGGCCGGCGGGGTCTCGGGCGGGGGGGGCGGCGCGGGCAGACCGGGGGTCTCCACTGGCAGCGTGTCCGGGATCGGCTCGGGGTTCGGCTCCGGCGCCGAGGATGCGGTTGCCGCGGGGTTAGTCCCCGAGTTGCCGGCGGCTGCATCTGCCGCGGCGTTGGCGCTGCCCTGCCCTGGCCCCGCGGCCGCCGCGCCGACTCCAGGCCCCCGGTCGAAGCGCTCGGCGTAGGGGTTGTCGCCCTTACCATCCTGCCGTCCGCCGCCGCCGCCGTCGCCCGTCCCGCCGGACCCCGAGTCGGGCTGAGGGCTGAGGGAGAAGAGCAGAGCGAACAGCAGGGCCAGGCCGAGGACAGCCGTGATAGCGACGGCGAGGCGGCTGCGTCGCCTGGCGCCTGGGCTTGCGGTCTGTGGGTAGGTCATCGCCATAAACTCAGGCTCTGCGGCGCGGTCGCTGTCGGTATCGTCATTGCGCCTCGCGGTCCTTGCCGCTCTTGAAGGTCAGAGCGCCCTCCCAGGGAATCCAGTTATACTCGAAACCACGCTCGACCACCACGCGCTTGACCAACTGGAACTCGCGGAAAGAGTCCGGGGCGACGTGCAGCACTACCAGGGTGCGCTGCGGCTCCAGCGCCAGCACCTGCCCCAGGGCGCTGGCGAGGCCCTCGGGCCGGACCGGGATGCCCGTGTCATCTTTCAGCCTCACGGTGAACACGCCCGCGCTGTCCGCGACCTCCACCTGGGCGTAGTTCCAGGAGCGCTGGGGGTCGTGGATGCCGTAGAACTTGCCGGCCTTCAGGGCACAGGTCAAGTTCAGTTCCCGGTTGACTTCGTGCAGGGAGGGGACCGAGAAGGTGCGCAGCACGGTCGCGCCGGGGTTGGCCTTGGCCTGCTCGATCTTGCCCTTGGTTTCGGCCAGTTGCCTATGCAGTTTCTCGGCCTCCTCCTGGGCGGCGGCGAGGTGCTCTTCGAGCTGTTTGCGGCGCAGCTCCAACACGGTCAGGCGGTCTTGGCGCGCGCGGAGGGTCGCGGTCAGGTCCTGGGGCTTGATCTCGGCGGCGCGGCTCTCCAGTTCAACCAGTTGCTGCAGCGTCTGTTGGAGTCCCCGTGCGGTAGCTTTCAGCTCGGTGATCCGGGCCGTCTGGCGCTCGGCTTCCGCCGGGCTGATGCCCTGCCGGGCGCGGGACTCGACGGTGCGGCTGACCCGTTGGTTGATGATGGCCAGCAGCACGGCCATGAAGATGAGACTGCCGAAGGTATTGCACATGGTATCGAGCAGCATCTCCAGGCTGCTCACCCCGCCACCCTCGCCACGGCGCCTGCTCACGGTTGGCTCCTTGGAAAGAGCTCGAGGCTCTCTTCGAGCGCATCATAGCCTACCGCCACACCCGCGCTCCGTAATTCCTGCACCAAGTCCATGGCGTACTTCATGCAGGAGGGCTTGAGTAGCAGGACCAGCTTCGAGCGCGGGTCGCGCGCCGCCAGCGTCTTGGCGTGTTGCACGAAACCGTCTCGGCCGCGCAGGTCAGCGGCAGCAAAGCTCTGGATGGGGCCGGGTCCCTTCTCCGCCCAGAGGGCACAGCGAACCCCCGTCCTGGCGCACTCGGCCAGGATGATCGGCGCGTCCGTCGGCTGGTCTGGACGCAGCCAGACATCGGCCGGCACGTCCCTCTTCTGAGCCTGTATCCTGGCCAGTTCTTCCTGCAAACGCTGCTGCTCCTCGCTGAGCTTGGCGTTGGCGCCCGCGGCGCTGGCCAGGGTGGCTTCGCGGTCGGCCAACTCCTGTCGGAGCCTTGCCTCGGTAGCGATCAGAGCGCGGAGGGCCTCGGCCTCGGTGAGCGGCGACGCAGCGGCGCGGGTTCGTGGCGGCGGCTTCTCGCGCTTGGCCAACTGCTGCCCGAGCTCAGCCAATTCCTGCTCCGCCTGCGTCACCTCGCGGCTCCGGTCCGGGACCCGGCTGGGAGTATCGGACGCGCCCCCGGCACTCTTCGAGGTGGCGATGCGCAACCCTAACAGCAACACCACCAGGATGATGATCCCCGAAACGGAGGTGACGATGTCCTGAAACGAGAACAGGTTCAGCGGGACTTCATCGATCCGGCGTCTTGACATGGTCAGTGCCCTTCGGCCGCGGGTCCCGGCGTCGGCGGCGGGTTCGTATCCAGGAGACGCATCCGCCCGACGATCTGCACCGAACAGAACTCCGAGCACTCATGCAGAAAGTCCTCTTCCCTCTTCATCAGCATGGTGAGCATCAACTGCAAGGTGAGGGCCGCGACCAGGCCGACGAGGGTGGTGTCGAAGGCCACCGAGAGCCCGGCGGTAACGTCTTTCAAGGCGGTGGTAATGTCGGAGACGTCCTGAGACTTCGTCAAGACGCCGCCGAAGCCGCCAATGGCCTGCGACAGGCCGAGGACGGTGCCGATAAAGCCCAGGACCGGCGCCCCCCAGATGAAGCCTTTGATCAGGGAGTAGCTCGAGACCATGCGGTCCTCATCGTTGGCGGCTTGCGTCACCAGGATCTGCGAGACATCGGCGATGTGGCCGATGTTCTTCAGGTTTGACAGGGCCGTCTCGATGCGGTTCAACACCATGAAGTGCTGCGGGTTGTCGACCATGCCATAGATGCGCCGCAGCACCAACGGCGCCGTGCGTGGCGCCAGGATGAAATCCCGCGCCGGTGGGATGATGGGGAGGCGGAGGGCCTGGCGCTGCAGCTTCAGCTTGTGGTACTTGACGTAGAGGATGCCCAACGACCAACAGGTGAATAGCGTGATCCAATACGGAATCGAGCCGCGTTGCAGGAACACGGCGCCCAGGAGCGTCTCGCGGACTGCAAAGAAGCCGACATAGGACAGCGTCCCGACAAACAGGCCGATAACCAGCGGCAGAACCATGCCGGTATCGGTGTAGCGCCCCGCCTTCAAGCCCAGGCGCGCCTCCAGATCCTGCCGACGCCAGCTCAAAACCAGCTCGACCGCCTCCGCTTGGGAGCCGACGCCATCGCCGGGCTGCACGCTGGGTTCGATCATAACCGCGAACTCCTGTTGTCGCCCGGCGCGTTGTGGCGCCTCAGGGCAGGCTGTGATTGCTGGAAGCGTAATCCGCGGGCGTCGGCAGAGGTCCTACCACGCGCGTTTTCGCCACGCGGTCGTGCCAGGTCTGTCGGGTGGGGCTACGGAGGGCGGGCAGCACGCCTGCCAAGGCCGGGAGCACGGACCAGAATTTCATGAAGGCACGCAAGGCGGCGCTGCCGAAATCCAGGGGCGCCCCATCCTCGGTCTCAACCCGGAGGCCAAGCGCGAGTTTTCCCAAGGTTGCCTGCCAGGCGCAGGACTCCAGGATGGCGCTGTAAAGCCAGCCGCTGTAGGCCAGAATGAGCCCGCAGATCAGCTTCTGTGCCGAAGCCCGCCCGCCGCCGGGCAGGCCCAGCGCTTGCAGCAGCAGCCACCCACAGAGACCGACCAGCCCCAACACTAGCAGATCCAGCAGCGCCGCCCCCAGGCGCCGTCCCCACGGCGCCGGGCCCACCCCGGTTGGGTCGAGGCCCCAGGCCGCCTCAGGCAACCCCGACGGCCACTCCGCCGGGGACGGCGTGGGTACGGCGCCGGGGTACGGCACCGCGGGTTGCGGCGCGAGGTCGCCAAGTTCCTCGGCAACCTCGCCAGATGGGGTGCGACGGCCAGTCTGCCCCGAGCGCCCGCGACGGCGCTCTGGCTGGAGCGCCTTGCCCGGACCGGAGGTTTCAGCCAAAGCGGCGTCGGCGACTCCCTGCGGCGAGTCTCTGCCGCCGCACTCCACGGGCTGCTGAGACCCTGCCGCAGCGGGTTCCGCGGCGCGGTCGAGGCGCGGCTTCAGGTCCGGGTGCGTCCCCAGTGCTTGCCACACCTTCCGGTCGCTGGACACTTGGTGCAGGCGGCTGATGCTGCCCGTTTGCCAGCCGCGTTCGATCGTGTCCGGGTCGAAAGGGCCGCTGACCCGTCCCTGCCAGCGCAGGTAGTAGCCCCTCGGCGGGGGTTGCGGCCGTTCCTCAGCAGCGGTTTTGGCGGGTTCCTGCATCAAGGCGTCCCCGTGGTGCGCGGTCCGGCGGGCCAGCAGCCGTATTCGTCGCGTTCGAGGTAGTCGCGCAAGCGCTCCACCTCGACCGCGCGGAAGCGCGCCACCGCGGCGGTCACCTCCGCGGGGCTCTTGTTGGCGCCCCCGGCGAAAAGGGGCTCCCCTGGACGAAACGCTTCGACCGGCAGGGCGGGCTCGAGGGCGCCATCGGCGCCGCGGCGCGCCGCCAGGCGCAGTGCCAGGCGCGACCGATCCTTGGTCTCCCGCAGAACCCACAGCTCGGGAGGCGCCGCCGGAAGCCGCAGCACCCAGGCGCCCTCGCCGGGTAGCAGCCCCCGCCGGCCGGCCCACTGTACGCCGAGGTGCAGGCAGGCATCAGACGCTGCCTGGCGCAGTTGGTACTCCTGGTCGAGCGCGGCCTCCGAGAAGGCGAACTTTTCCAGCAGGTGTTCGATGGCGTTGCGTTCGGCCCGGTAGGGCGCCGAGGCCCGGCACAGCCAGGAGGTCTGCAGATCGAGCTTCTTGGCCTGCTCCTGGAGGTCCCGCAAGCTCTCCGGCAGGCACCAGCGCCCCGCCAGACGCTCGGCATAGCCGATGAAGTCGGTCATCAGGGTCAGAACCACCTGCGGTTCGAGCGCGGCATCGCTGTCATCCGGCGACCGCAGCCGCGCCCACTCGGCATACAGGCGGCCCGTCTGCTGCACCAAAAAGCGCGCCAGATCGGCGTCGGCAAGGGCCTCGTACTGGCCCAGGAAAGTGCGCATGAAAACACAGTGCGGCAGGAGCTTCGGGATGCGGTTGCCGAGGTAGACGACGCTGAGTTCCTCGAAGGCGGGCTCGGTGTCGTCGGGCGCCGGCGTGTAAGCCAGTATCTTCGCGTCCTTGAGGCGGTACGGCGGCGCGGCCTCCCCCGCCGGCCGCGGTTTCTTTGCATGGGCCTCGCAGATCTCACCCAGTGGAATTCCGTAGTAGAGAGGTTCCTTGCGGTTCGCCCAGGCCACCAACGGAGGCGTCTTCAGAATCCCCATTCGAGCGGCTTGCGGTTTTCGGCTGTCATCTGGGTCGGCAGGGGCGAACACGGCCTGCCAGGACCGCACGAAAAGCGCGTTCTCTTGGTAGTCCCCGATCGCCGTCTTCACCGCGGCGCTATTCTGGTCGCGGGAGCGCAGGGACTCCAGCCGTTCGGTAAGCGGCCGATACCAGTAGATATTGCCCTCGGGAATCCCGGCGAGAGACTGCTTGAGTTGCGCCTCTGGCAGCGCGGCCACTTCTCGGGTCCCCGGGTAGGCAGTGATCGCCACCGCGTGCGGCCCCAGCGCGGCCAAGCGGCCCAGTGTCTTGGCGAAGGTCTCATCGCCACAGGTCTCGGAGACTTCTATGGCCGCCTGGAAGTAGCGCTGCAAGGTGGGCGCTTCGCGCAGCGCCAGCAGTGGGCGCCACCGAGCTTCCGTGACCTCTTGGGCGGCCTTCAGGGCGCGGCTGAGCGCTTCGAGGGGCGCCCGGACGTGGTCGGAGACGCGCTCGCTGGTCTTGCGGGTACGCTCGGCTTCGTCTTGCAGGCGAGTGAGCTCCGCCAGGGCTTTCCGGAGTTCATCCGGGTCGATGGTCTGCAGCGCGGGAGTCAGCTCGGCGAGCTTCGCCTGCAATTCGGCGACCCGGTCCAGGAAGGCCTTGTCGAGTTCGGTCTGGCGTTGCACCCGGGCCGTCTGCCACTCGCTGTGCAGGGCATCGCGCTGGTTACGGCACTGGGGCTCAAGGTCGAGGGCGCCGTCCGTCAGCGCTTGGTCGAGATCGTCAAACAGCGTTTTCAACTCAGTATCATCAGGGGTCCAGCCTGCCTCTCGGGCCCGCCGCAGACGGTCGCTGGCCAGGTTGACCCGCTCGCGGTTCGCCTCAATCTGCTGGGCCAGCCGGGTCGTCTGCTCCTCGAGCCCGCGGACCTCGATCCACCTGGCCAGGTGAGGATGCTCCGCGGTCAGCTCCTCCAGTAACTGGCGCGCCTCCTTGACCTGCCGTCGTTCCAACGCCTGCGCCACGCGGAAGCTCCAGCGGGTCGCGCCGCTCCAGGTCACGTAGGCTATCGCTCCGGCCGTCAGCCCGGCGAGCGCCACGACGGCGACCGCGAGCTGCTTGAGGAGTCGTCGCCGCGCCTCGGCTTGGCGGCGCTCATCCTGCTCTGCCAAGGCGCCTCGGACCATGGACGGCAAGTCTGCGGGGACCTCACGATCCAGGGTCAGGAGCTGCTGCCAGAATCCGGTCAGGCCGGGATTCTGGCGGTCTGAGCGCACGATGTCGTACAGCTGTGCCACCAGCTCCTGATGCTCCTTGACGCTCTGCCGCTCACGGTCGCGCTCGGACACCCAGACCCGGGCCATGTCGACCTGCCGCATCATCTCGGGCGGCGCGACAAAGTCGTGGCTGGCAAGAAGCTCATCTATCGTCTCCAGAGCGGCCCGCACCGCGCTCTCGCTGGCCGCGCTCAGCGCTTCGGCAAGCTCTTCTGTGGCGTACTTGAAGACGACCATCCCAAGACTAGCGCGCAGCGTCTCCGCGGGCCCGCGGCAGAGCCAGTCCGGGGCCAGCTCTCGCCGCAAGGCCGTCAGCCGCAGCCGGTCCTGGCTCGCGACAGCCTGCGACACGATGACCGCAAGCTCGTCCAGGCGCTTCGCTTCGGCCTGGCGCAACTCACTCTCCCAGGCGGGGTTCTCGGGCTGCCGCTCATGCAGGCTGCGCAACCAGGTCACCGACGCCTTGTGGTCACGGTCATGGATGGCGATGCGCCGCCGGTCCAGCAGGCCAGCGAGGTCGGTTCCCTGCGCAAAGCCCTCATTCAGATCATCCACCTCGCGGTTGCTGAACGGGGTCGGCACCTCCCAGCCGTTCTGCGCACAGAGGTCGCGCCAGCGCTCGACCTCGGGGAACTCCAGCGCATCCAGCAGTTCGAAGATATGCGTTTCCTTGATGGAACGCACCATCTCGCTGAACTGCCCGGCGCGATAGAGCTTGCAGCACTCTCCCAGCCACTGTTCCGCTCGGCGACAATGCGTGGCGAACTCGGTGGCGACCTCGGCCTGATTGACGCCGCGCGGCACCCGGCCATCGAGGATGCCGCGGATCAGGCCGGCGAGTTGGGCTGGCGTGTTTCTCATGGATGGTTACTGCTGTGGCTTTGTCTGCTGTGCCGTCCCGGCGCTGGCCGGTCACGGTCGACGCACGGCGGTCGGCGACCCGTCTTCGTGCCCTGCCGGGATTCCCCGCAGGAAAGGATTGAGGTCCTCATCCCTGCGGCACGTCACCTCTGTCACTCGAACCTCGATCCAGTTCCCCAGGCGCCGGACCTCCTGCGTCCAGCGTGTCTCCACCTCCGCCAGCCGCTTCTGCAGCCAGACCTGCTGTAACGTATCGCGCTTGTAGTCAAGGAAACACTGCTTGTCCCCCAGCGGCTTCGTCTTCAGCGAGAGTGGCACCCCGCGGTCGTCAGCGAGCAGCGCCTTCTCCAGCTCCGTAGAATTGAGTTGCAGCCACTCCTGGCGCAGGGCCTCGATCTCTGTGTCCAAGCTCTGCGAGTGACCCCGCAAGCGCTGTCGGCCGAGCGCCAACAAGCGCTCGGTGGCGACGCTGGGAGCGACGCCATTGGCGTCACGCAACTTGCAGAGCCACAACTGCTTCAGAGCGGTACGACGGTAGTTGATGAAGCGCTCTTCATCCAGCCCGACTCGCTTCTCGTTGTAGCGTCCATACAGAACCCGATCCTCCTCGGCGATCAGCTCGGAGTCACGCTCTTTCGAGGTGTCCAGCAGCGACTCCAGAGCCGCCGCGCTGAGTTTCGCCCAGTGCCCATGCAGACGGTCCAAAGCCGCCGCCAGTCCGTCGGGGGGCGGGAAGGCGCAGAGGCTCTTACGCTCCTCCTGCAAGAGGGGTTCCAAAAGAGCTTTCGTCGTCTTGGCGTAAGTCTCCGCCAGGGCCAGCAGTGCAGCGCTCTGCAGCTCCTTGGCGGTCTGCTCGGAAATGCCCCGCGCCGCGGTTTGCTCATACTCCTTCAGGAAATGCCCGATCTTCCTGTCGAACTGTGGCTGCAGCGAGAAGGCCCGCCGCCACGCCTCGCGCCCGGGCTCCAACGAGCCGACGAAGGACGCCTTTTCCGCTGCCCTCTCCTGGCCCCAGGCCGCCGTCGGAAAGCTGAAGGCGATCTCCGCGGACCACTCCAGGCGGAGGGCCTCGACGCCCTCTTTCCCGGCGTCGGTAAGCGCGTGAAGTGCGGGCTCCGCAACCTCGGCCGGGAAAGCCGCCAGGGCCGGCGTCAGATCAAGCTCAAGCCGCCCCCCGAATCCCGCCTCTCCGGCCTCGGCAGGCGGCACGAAAACCGGGGCCGTGAACCGCAGGGGGAACTCGAGGCAGCGCAGAATGTCCACCGCCCGCCAGGGACCGTTGGGCGCTGCGATAATGGCGAGGGCGAGCGGAGCGCTGCCCGGGCCCGCATACTCCGAACTCAGCTGCCAGCCACGGTCGAAAACATCCAGGCTGCCCTTGGCCCTCTCCCCCGTGAAGGCGTAACTGAAAATCTCCCGGTCAATGCCGCTGGCATCACGGCCACGCATCCTGACCGGCTCGTCCGCCGTCACCGCCGCCGTCACGGGTGCCGGCGCCGACGCCGCGACGAACAGCCGCAGCCGCAGTGCCGTCATGGCCGTCGGCAGGTCGGCGATCCCGGCGCGGCGGAGTGCTTCCTGGATATCCTTCAGACTGTGTTCTTCCGTCTTGACCCTGGAGGCGACCAGAACCACGGGCCCGGGCGGCGGCTCTGGGCTTGGTTTGGGCGGCTCGGCGGGCGGGGTCTCGGCAGCCGCAGGGACAACCGGCGCCAGGGCTGGCTCAGCTTGCTCTACGATCGGCCCCGGCGGCGGTGGCGAAGCCGGCGTCAAGGTCACAGCCGAGGCCGGAGTGGGCCGGTCGAGACCTACCGGATTCTCCGCCGTCGATGCCCGTGGCGCACCGGCGTAGGTCTTCCGGGTGAAGTGGTAAAGGAAGGCAGCGGCAAGCAGGGCCAGGGCCAGAATCACAACCAGCACGAGTCGGGCCACGGTTACGCTTGGCTCGTGCGGCCCCGGTGCCGTCCTTTCCGGCGCTGTCCCGTCCGCGCCAGCCGCCACCGCTGGTTGGCCAGGGGCGGCCTCCTTCTCCACCACCTGCACGCATCTCTGCCGCTGCCCCACCGACACGCGGGTGACCGCGCCAGGGGCCGTGAGCAGCGCGGCCGCGGCCGTGACCTCCGGACGCCAGCTCGCCCAGGTCGGCGCGGCGCCGCTGCGGGCGCACTCAACCAGCTCGTTGCCACTCTCCAGCTCCGGCAAGGGCCCCGCCAGATCGATCCGTAAGTCCGCCGGCCGGAAGCGTGCCTCCTTCAGTCCCCGACTTCCATGGGCGCAGAAACACCAGTTGCACGGTGATTGCAGAAAGGGCCGCTGGTAGTAGGTCGTAAAGGTGACGCGCCAGCGACTCTCGGGGGGCAGCAGGTTGCCCGCGTCAGCCGCCAGCCGCAGGACCTCGTCCGGGCTGCCGGCGAGGGTCTTCTCGGGGTCATAGAGGATCCAGGTCACACTCGCGGGGTCATCCATGAAGCGCGCCGCGAGCTGGCCCGCCCAGCCGGGATCAATCCCCAGGTCCACCCAGCTTTGCGCACGAGCGCTCGCCGCCGCCGCGACGGCAGGCAGGCAGCGCGAGTCTGCGATCAGCCGCGGGGGTTCGTCCCAGCCCCGCCGAAAAGTGGCAGGACAGCGCATGACCGCGGCCGGCCCCGTCGGCGACAGCACCTCGCTCTCGCGGTCCAGTAGCAAATGGTGCGCCAGATAGTTCGACCTGCCGGTAAAATCGAGGGCATGGCAGGCCACGCGGGAGAGCACACTCAGGGCCTGTCCGCCGACAGTCACGCGGTAATGGGAAAACGCCGTCGGGTTCGCGCTCAGGTAGCGGGGGTCCGAGGCGCCAAATACCGGCGAGTAGGTGCTCAGGGCTTCCGCCAACGTCACATAGTTGGGCGGCATGCCCGCCGTGTAGGCCACGGTGCAGTAGCCCTGATCTCCCGACCTCAGGCCGCGTGGCACGGACGTATTGACCAGTTCCTGCGCCATGTTCCCTTGGCTAGATGCTCTCAACGCCCGCGATCCGCGGCAGGCGCAGCCACGTCTCCGTTCCCGGTACCTGCACCGCGTAGCCGCCGTAACACACCGGCACATCCAGGGGCTCAGCACTACCCGGTACCACTACCTTCATGATCCGGCCGTTGACGTGGTACTGCTCCACGCTGAGGGCCTCCCGGTCAGCCGCACGCACAGCCAAAACATCACCCAGACAGGCCAGAATGTAGAGTAGCGGCGCCTCCACCCAGCCCGGATGGATGTCCCGCGGCCGCACCTCCTCGGAGAAACTCTCTACCGTCACCCCAGCCCGGCCCGACTCGCGGTGCCTGCCGGGGCAGTGACCCAGGCCCGAGACCGGGATGTACAACACGTGCCGAGCAAAAGCCTCGGCAGTCTGCACCAGGCGCTGGGCATGCCGACTGAGAAAGCAGCGCACGCGAAACGACATCGCGACCAGCCGGGCCAGGTCCAGCGCGTAGGTGCCATGCTCCTCCGACCAGACCCATGGCTCCACGCTCAAATCGAATTCCGCCGGGAAGACGTCTGCCTTGGAGAGACAGACGATAAACGGCTTCTCGTACAGCCCGCTGGCGCTGACGCCGCGCAGCCGCCGGATGCGGTTGAAGGTCTCATTCAGCAGGTTGTGCTGACTGTACGTCTGCAGTCCGCTCGCCACCGTGCCCCCACCTCGTACCACGGCCCGGCGCAAGCCGACATCCAGGATAGGATCGACCATGAAGACGATGCCACCAGCCCGCGCAATGTGCTCCGTCCCAGGCTCCGCCGCACTGTCATGGTCGGGCTGAAAGTGCTCTCCCGCATTGTCGTAGCAGACCACCAGGCGGGAGCTGTCGTCCGCGGCGGCCTGCGTCTCGCGCTCGAAAGGCTTGACCTTGAAGAGGCAGGGGCGCGGCAGATGCACCTCCTGCCCCCCCAGCATCACGGGCCGGTACTGGTCGCCCCGCAGAGCCGTTTTGTCGATCTTCTGCGGAGCATCCTCGTCCACCGCCAGAAACAGCGCTTCCTCGTAGCGGCTCAGCCAGTCATTCGCCCGTACGTCCAGGTCCAGGAATTCGCAGCCGAACTTGGCCGGCATCAGCTCTTTCAGACGCCAACTCATGGCCGCCAGGAAGTACGACTTACCGCTGCCGCTGGCGCCGACGATGGAAAGGAAGAAGGTGCGTGCCGTACGCAAGCTCGCCGACAGCACTAGATGGCAACGCGGACAGGCCCATTCGCGGCACTCGACGCCGTCTGGATCGATGGGGTTGCCATGGCCGGTGAACCGGGTCGGCAGAAAGCGCCGATACTCCGTGCGTCCCAGCACCGGATCGCCTTGCAGACTCCCGCTGCGCGCCACCGCCAGCATGTCCTTCAGCCCGAACTCCCACCAGCAATGCGGGCAGGTGATCTCGCCGCCCTCTGGGTTCGGCGTCCATCCGGTCTCGCCGTACTCGCCGTTGCCGAGTTCGACCTCGGGCAGGCGCCTTGCCTCGGGCAGGGGCTCGCGGACGGGTTCAGCCACCTGAGGCGTCCGCAGCGTCCGCTGCTTGCGCTTGGCGTCGGCCACCGTCTCGAAGCCCAGCCAAAACGTGAAGCTCCCAGCGCTGAACGTGCCCCCCAAACGACTCTGCACAACCGCGCTGCTGACGGCCTGGCCGTCCAGGGTCAGCGCCTCGGTGCCGCTGACATCCCTCACGGCCAGGTCATGACCCTTGGCGGTGATCTCCACCTGCGTCGGCGCCAGCCCGGCAGCGCTAATCGCAATGTCACAATCCGCCGAACTGCCGATCAGGACGGGGAAACTCTGCAGCAGAATCACCCCATCCATTCCGCTCAGGGGAACGAAGAACCAGTGTCGCTCGTCGGACACACTCATGCTGGACTCTCTGCACCCGACCCAGGACCGTGCCACAACCCCACCGCAACCCCGTGTGCGGCCACCGTTCCGTCGTGCCCGGAAGGCAACCAACAGAGGCGCTCAAGGTAGCACCGACGCCAGGGCACTACAATCCGCGGAGCGCGTCCGGCAGGGGTGTTTCAAGAAACGACCGCCGTCGTCCCGTCGGCAGCGAAAGCGGCGTCGACGGGCCGCGTCCGCGGCCCTCTGCCGCACGCACTCCATATCGCGCCTCAGCTATGTGGCGTGCGTGTGGCAAGGTCGCCGACGGCGACCGCGACACCGCTTTGGCTTGGCGCCTGTGTCATGCCTGACGGCGTGTGTTCTCGCGCAACCAGAAACGGCAGACAGACCACGGGGTGTTGCGACGCCCAGCCCGGTTTCTTGAAACAGCCCTCCGCGCCCCGGGCTCAGAGGATCCGGAGCTTCGTGACCACCGTGGTTTCCTCGGTCAAGGCCAGCTCGGTAAGCGCCGCGCTGCGCGCGATCTCCGTCTTGATGCGCCGACTGATGGCTGGCACCTCCGCCTCCACCTCGATGCGACCCGCTTCCGAATAGGAGAACGTCACCCGCACCACCGATCCGGCAGGCAGCCCGGGCGGCAGCCCGCTGATCTCGCACTTCCCCACCCGAATACAGGCGTCTGGATCCGTCGCCTCGCCTTCGAGAATGGTGATCGGGATCCTCGAGTCGGGCAGCGAGGCGCTAGCGGTTCTGAACTCCTGGGACGCCTTGCAGGGGATCGGCATGTTCCTGGCGATGACTACGCAGTTGCGCGGCCGCCCGTCGTCGCCATCGACCTCGATGCCCAGGCTGTGAGAGTTCACATCACGGATGGTGGGAATCCTGCTCTTCGTCGCCGTGGCGCACCCGGCCAGCCCCGTGAGGGTCGCCGCATACACCGCCGCGCCGCGGGCCACCGCCAGCTCAATCTGCCCCCGCGCTTCGGGCGCTCGCCCGCTGATGCGCTCCAGCATCTTCTGTACCATCGGCATGTGGCTCGAGCCGCCCACCAAGATGACCCGGGCCAGGTCGCCCCAGGTCAATCCCGCGGCCTCCACCAACAACTCCACCGTCGACTGCGTCCGCGCCAGCAGATCCGTCGTCAGTTCCTCGAAACGCTCGCGGCTCACCGTCACCCGCAGACGCTGGTCGCCATGGCTGACCGAGACCGTCGCCCGGCTCAGCTTCGAGAGCGTCCGCTTGCATTCCTCGACGCGCTGGACCAGCTCCTGGTAAGCCGCCCGGTCGGTGGTCGGGTCGACCCCGGTGCTCTGCTTGAACTCACCGGCCACGCACGCCAGCAGGCGTTCGTCCCAGTCCCGCCCGCCCAGCATCACATCGCCGTCCGTGACCAGGGTCTCGAACTTACTCTCCCCAAGCACTCGCATCAGGGTCGCATCAAAGGTGCCACCGCCCAGATCGTAGACCAGAAAGACATCTCCGGGGCGCAAGCGATCCCCTTCCTGAAAGCCGTACCAGATCGCGGCGGCGGTGGGCTCGTTGATCACCTTGAGCACCTTCAGGCCGGCGATGCGCCCGGCGTCCTCCGTCGCCTTGCGCCGGGTATCATCAAAAAATGCCGGCACCGTGATCACCGCGCCGGAGATCGGCCCGATCACGGCCTCCGCGTCTTGTTTCAGCTTGGCCAGAACAATCGCCGAAAGGCGTTCAGGCCGCAGTTCCTGACCCCCGACCAACTCGCGATAGGCCGGGAAACCCATGTCTCGTTTGAAGCACTCCGCGCCTCGTCCCGGCTCCACCAGCAACGCCTTCGCCGCTTCACGTCCCACCAACACGTTCTCGTCGTCAAAGAACACCACCGACGGCGTCAGCATCGCCCCCTCGCTATTGGGGATGACGTCCACGCGGCCGTACTCATCCATGCGGGCAACCGCCGAGAAGGTCGTCCCCAGGTCGATGCCCACAATCGCGCCGGTTGCCGCGCCGATGTCCATGCCACCCTCTCCTCCACCTAGCTGCGGCGATGCCCCTGCGAAGACCCGCGATGCGCGCAGAGAATAGTAGGTTGATCCAGGCAATGCAAGATGAGCGGCCGCCGCTCAGGCTGCCACGCAAGGCAGGGCGCTCGCTTGCCTGCGTCGCCCGGGCCGCCGAAGAACCGACGAGCGCCACTCATGGTATCGAGGCGCGGATGTCGTAGCAGAAGAGAGCGTCGTGGCGGCGGACGAACAGATGCCCGTCGGCTATGGCAGGGTGGCTCCAAACGTCCGCCGCTGGCGCCCCCGGCAGGCTGAAACGGCTGACCCTCACCAGGCCCTCCGGCGCCCGGCGCAGCAGTGCCATCTCGCCTCTCTCGGTGAGGGCATAGAGGCGCTGGTCAGCAAACAGCGCACACCCCTTGACCAAGTCGGGCAGTTCGTGGCGTATGGCGCCGGTGGCGCCATCCAGCGCGGCCCAGCGGTCGTAGAGGCGGTAGCCGGACCCGTAGATCAGCCCGCTGACCTGCACAAAGCCACCGTGGCAACTGTCGATGGGGTGCCGCCAACGCTCCGTAACCGTCACCTTGCCGTCTGTGACGGTGATGCCAAGAAGACGCGCGCCCACGTCTGGCGCGGAAAACAGTAGTCCCGCGTCGCACCAGAGAGGGATGGCGCCGATGACGTCGTAGAGCACGGGCAGCTCGCAAGTCCAGAGAAGCTCTCCGGTGTTGGCGTCGGCCAACACGGTATGGCGCGCCCCGACCGCCGCGATGAACCGGCGCTCGCCCGTCTCGATGAGGATAGGCGACGCGTAGCCAGCCCGGTCGATGTCCGCCTGTGGGGGCTTCATCGGCTTGCCACCGAAGGCCACTGTGCGCGTGAATCTCAGCGGCGGACTGCTCCAGACGGTCTGGCCGCTCTGGCCGTCAAGAGCGGCGAGGAAGGCCGTGTCGCCGCCCGCCGTGACGATGACCCGCCCGCGGTCGACCAGCAGACACTCACTCAGCCCCCACTGGATGTTCTTCCCCTGGAAACGCCGCAGGATGTCGGTGGCCCACAGCTCGCGACCGGAGGCGGCGTCAGCGCAGAGTAGGCGGCCGTGGGCGTTGAGCACGTAGAGGCGGCCGTCAGCCAGGGTACAGGTCGAGCGTGCGCCGGGGTAGGGCCCTTTCCAGGCCAGGCCGTTCGAAACCCGCCAGCGGACCGCGCCGGTACGTCGATCCAAAGCACTGATGGCGAGGTCATCGCCGACGTCGCCGGTGATCCAAACGGTGTCACCTTGAACCACTGGGGAAGAGTAGCCCGCGCCGATCCTATCCACCTGCCAGACGAGAGGCGGGCCGTTCGCGGACCACTGCTGCTGCAAACCGGTTTCGGTACTGCTGCCATCGCGCCGCGGGCCGCGGAATTGGGGCCAGTCGGCCGCCGCCAGACCCGCGACGAGCGCCGTAAGGCAGAGGAGGACACGCGAGCCGCTGACAGAGCTGCGCCTTGCCAGCGACGAGACAGGCATGCCGCCAGGCAAACCCACCGTTCGCCTGCACGAGGCGCTCATGGCTCGGGCACCTCGGGGAGGTCCCCTGGCTGCAGGGCTGGCGGCGGAGCTTCGTGAGCCGGATGTCCGATCATCGGTAGGCCCAGGGCCTCCAACGCCTCCGCAAAGTCGTCCGGTAGTGGGGCCATGTACTGGCGCATAACGCCGGTGCGGGGGTGCGGAAAAACCAGCTTCCAGGCGTGCAAGAGCTGCCGCCGCGCCTCGTGGATAAGGCCGGCTCGGTTGCCGCCGTAGATCGCGTCGCCGAGGATAGGATGATTCAGGTGGCTAAAATGCACCCGGATCTGGTGCGTTCGACCGGTGAAAATGCGCACTTCGAGCAGCGAACAGCCATTGGCGCTGGCGAGCACGCGGTACTTGGTCAGGGCGTGCTTGCCGCCCTCGCTGACCACCGCCATCTTCTGGCGGTTCCAGGGGTTTCGCCCGATCTGGTTCTCGATGGTGCCCGTGACCGCCCCAAACTCGCCGACCACCAGCGCCAGGTACGTCTTCTCGACCTCGCGTTCCTTGAAGGCCGCCTTCAGGGAACGGCGCGCCTCCTCGTTCTTGGCGACCACCATGACCCCTGACGTATCCTTGTCCAGCCGGTGTACGATGCCCGGCCGCAGGGTGTCGTCGGTCATGTCGCCGAAGCTCTCTTGGTCGTGGAACAGCAGCCCATGCACCAGAGTCCCGGTGCGCGAGCCCTCGGCGGGGTGTACCACCAGGTCCGGTGGCTTGTTGATCACCAGGAGGTCCTCGTCTTCAAAGAGGATGCCGAAGTCGACCTCTTCGGCCTCGAGGCGCAGCGTCAGTTCCTGCGGGTGGCGGATGAGGATCTCATCGCCCGTATGGACCGTCTCCGCCCGGCGGCAGGAGCGCCCGCGCAGGGTGATGTCGCCATGGTGGATCAGCTTCTGGAAATAGGCCCTGGAGTGCCCGCCGACGAGCCCCGCCAGACACTGATCAAGACGCAACCCGTCACCTTCCGGCGGCACCACGAACGCCGGTACGGTTGCCGGCACCGCGTCCGCCGACGCACTTGCCGACACCGCGTCAGCTGTCACCGCGCTCTTGTCAGGGTCGCTCATGCCGTCTCTGGGGGGCGCTCTTCTCGGGTTTGATCTCGGCCGCGGGTCTCCGGCTCCGCACCAACCAGACGACCGCGATCGGGAAGAGCAGCAGGCAGACCCACTGGGCGGCGGTCAGGCCGTGATTGAGATAGAGATAGTCGCCACGACCAAACTCAACCGTAAAACGCATCGAGGCATAGAATAACAGGTACAGCGGAAACAACCGCCCCCGACACTCGCGCCGCCGACCCAGGTACAGGAGGATCCCGCAGATGGCGAGGTTACCGGCCGCGTCGACAAGCTGGATCGGAAACACCGGCTGGCAGGCCTCCGCCTCGAGTGGCACGACCCCGAGCAGGCGCTGGATATACAGCGGGCCGTTAAGCAGGCCGTCGACGGTAAACCCCGGATAGGTAACCCCGGCTGCACCCTCCCAAGGACGCCCGAAGCAGCAGCCGTTCAGCAAACACCCGATCCGTCCCAAGGCGTGGCCCAAGGGCAGAGCGGGGGCCGCCATGTCGCCGATCAGCAGCAGTGGCCAGCGCTTGTAAAGGCTCCAAGCGACGATCATCACCAAAGCGCCCAAAAAGCCGCCATAGAAGACCAGGCCGCCATGCCAGACGGCGATCACCTCGAAAGGGTTGCCGCTGAACTCTGCCTGCCAGTTCTGCACGACGTACAGCAGCCGCGCCCCACCGATCCCGCCGATCATCGCCGCCAGGGTGACATCCGGGGCCACCTGCGGGTCCAGACCCAGGACCCGGCCGCGCCGTTGCGCCACCTGGTAAGCCGCGAGAAAACCCAGGGCAACGCAGACGCCATACCAGCGGATGCTGAGCGGGCCAAGCTGAAACGCCACGGGATCGGTCATCGGGAGTCCTGCGTCGTGATGGGTTCCGTAACAGTCGCGCCGACCATCGGCCAAACCGCGCAAGGCCGAATGTAGTCTGTTGAGCTCCGAGACGCCAACCATGCCCACGCCGCCATACGGCTGTTCCAAGAAAGAGCCCCCGCTAGATCTGGCAGGCGTCTGCCATGATGCGGCTTGCCGCCCTGGAGCCCGCGATGCCCAGCCCGCTTCGGGCGGGTTCGCGGTATCCCCCTGTGGCCCTGGAGCCCGCGATGCCCAGCCCGCTTCGGGCGGGTTCGCGGTATCCCCCTGTGGCCCTGGAGCCCGCGATGCGG
>CAILKC010000594.1 GCA_903834675.1 uncultured Victivallales bacterium
GTGCCCATGGACTGTCGGTATGCCGCCCCGGCGGGGCTCAATCTCGTTTTGGATTCCATTCCCAGGGCGCTGCCCTGGGCTGAGGAATGGCCGCGCTTTCAGCGCTCCGCGGCGTCTGGCCTTCGCGACACGTCCCGCCGGAAGTCTCCCCCAAGAGTCAAGGGACCCGTTCTTCTCGCCGGACGCGGAGACGATCGAAACAGAAACCCCTACGGAGCTGACCTGCGCCCCCTGGTGTCAGCGCTCACTGAGGCGAAGATTGACCGCGCCTGCCGCCGCCTTGCCGCCGCTGGCGAGGCCAGTCCCTCGGCTGAGCAACACGCGGGGGACGTCGGTCCGTCACGGCATGAGCAGGTTGGGCAGGAAGGTGGCAAGTTGCGGGAACAGGAAGAGCAGCAACCCGACCAGCACCAACGCCGACAGGAATGGGTAGACGCCGTGGTAGATGGTGGCCAGTGGGACCTTGGTGATGTTCCGCACCACGAAGACGTTGATGGCCACCGGCGGCACGATGACACCGATCATCACCGTGACGCCGACGATCATGCCGAACCAGAGCGGGTCGAAGCCCAACTTGACGACCGCCGGGTAGAAGATCGGCGTGGCCAGGATCATAAAGGCCAGATCGTCGATGAACGACCCGCCGATCAGGTAGACCAGGCTGATGACGACCATGATGCCGTAGCGCGGCAGCGGCAGTGACGTCACCCAGTCCGCAGTCATCATCGGAATGCGCGTCACCGCGAGGAAGTGCCCGAGCACGGTCGAGCCGGCGATCAGCACCAGCACCATGCAGGCATTGCGCAGGGACTCGTCCACCGACTTGAAGAACCCCTTGAGGGTCAGGTGACGGGTGGCCACAGACAGCCCCAGTACGGCCACAGTACCCACGCTGCCGGCTTCGGTCGGTGTGAAATAGCCCTTCATCAGACCGCCGACAACCAGTAGAAAGACGGCCGTGACGTAGAAGCACTCCGGCAGCGACTGGCGCCGTTCCTTCCAGGATGATCGGTCACCGTGTGGACCGAGGGCCGGATTGATCCTGCACCAGATGGCGATGACGAGCAGAAAGCAGGCCGCGATGAGCAGCCCGGGGAGAAGTCCGGCGAGAAAGAGCCTGCCGATGGACTGCTGGGTGATCACCCCGAAGACGATCAGCGTCACACTCGGCGGCACCAGGATGCCGAGGGTCCCCACCGACGCAACCACGCCGGTGGAGAGCTTGCGGTCATAGCCGTAGCGGTCCATCTCCGGCACCGCCACACTGGCAAAGGTAGCCGCGGTCGCCGTCGATGACCCGCAGATCGCCTTGAAGGCCATGGCACCGCCTACCGTCGCCATGGCCAAACCCCCCGGAATGTGGCCGACAAACCGATAGGCCGCCAGATAAAGCCGACGCGCAATCCCAGCATTGAACGCCACCTGGCCCATCAAGACGAACAGCGGGATGACGGTGAAGCCGTAGGAGGAGAAAACGTCGAAGAAATCCTTGGCGAGGAGGTTCGTGGCAGCCTGCACATTGACGATGACACTGAAGCCGACGAAGCCCACGATCGCCATGGCGAAGCCGAGTTCGATGCCGGTGGGAAACAGCAGCAGCAGCGCCAGCAGTCCGATGATGCCAATCAGCACCTCACTCATACTCACCCCGGAGGATCTGGACGAGGTTGCAGAGAAGCACCACCACCTGGAGCAAGCACGCCGCCGCCAGGCCAAAGGCGATGGGGTAGAAGTGCAGTTCCAGGGTCGGTGAAACCTCCCCGGACGAGCGCAGATCGAGGCCGAAGAGAACCAGGTTCCAGCCGAGGACGGCGAACAGGCCGATGGCAAGCACCCGCGTGAAGGTGTGGAGGACCATACGCCCAATCCGGGGCAGAGCAACCACCAGCGAGTCCACGTAGACGTGCCCGCGCATCCAGGATGTACAGGGCAGCGCGAAGCCGATCGCCAAGGCCCCGGCAAAGCCGACCAGCTCGTAGGTGCCGGGCAGCGCCCGGCGGAAGGCCCGCAACACCACGTCGGCAACGGTAATCAGCATCAGGATCACCAGGCAGACGCCCCCGATCCCGTGCAGCCCCCGCGTCGCTTTCCGAACGCCCTCGATTACTCGTGTCATCCGCTGTCACCAAAAAACGAACGAAGCGAAGGGCCAACGTACGAAACGACTCCGCCCTTCGCCCCCGGGTGTCACTTCTGCGCCTTCAGGAAGCTCTGGCAGAACTCCAGCGCCTCGGCGCCCGGGAGTCCCTTGCCCTTCATGCTTTCCACGTAGCCATCGAGGATAGGCTGTACCGCCTTGGACCACTTCGCGTCTTCCTCGGCCGGGAGGGAGATGACTTGGTTGCCGCGGCCGACCGCGAACTCCTTGCCGGCTTTGTCCATCGCATCCCAGGCCTGGCCGGTCTTGGGGATCCACTCCTCGCTGACCTTGGCAAAGACCTGCTGGACGTCTGCGGGCAACGCCTCCCACTTAGCCTTGTTAATGGCCACGAAAAACGCGGTCGAGTAGGCCGCGCCGTAGCACTCGGTGGAGCTCTTGACGACTTCGCCCCAGCGCCATCCCTGGAGAGATTCCTGCGGCCCCATCGAACCGTCGACGACCCCGCGGCTCAGCGCGTCGTAGGTTTCGCCCATCGGCATGGCCACCGGCGTCCCGCCCAGCGCCGCGACGATCTTGGCGGCAAGACCAGTGCAACGAATCTTCTTGCCCTTGAGATCATCCAGGGTCGCCACCGGAGCCTTGCTGTGCAGGAAGCCCGGCCCATGGGCATGCAGGTACATCACTTTGACGTTATCGAACTCCTTGGGGGCAAATCTCGCGTAGTATGCGTTGATCAGCGCCGTCGCGTTGGCGCCACTGCGGTAGCCGAGGGGCAAGTCGATCACCTCGGTGAGCGGGAATTTGCCACGGGTATAGCCAAGAACGGACATGCCAATGTCGGAGATGCCCTTTTCTACCCCATCGTAGCACTTGTCAGCGGGGGTTAGGGTGCCCCCGGAGAACACCGTAATCTTCACCTTGCCTTCCGTACGTTTTTCGATCTCCTTGGCCCATTCGGTTGCCAACACCGTGTTCTGATGGGTGGCCGGGAAGAAGATCGAGTAGGTCAACTCGATCGGTTTCGGCTGGGCCAGCGCCGATGTGCAGAGCGAGGCCGCGAGGGCCAGCACCGCCAGACCTGTGACACCTGTCGACCTTACGCATGCCATGTCAGTACTCTCCTTGCGTGCGAGTGGGCCAACCGTTTCCGGTTCCACTCCCTGGCACCCACGTTAGCGCCAACCCTCGATCCCAGTTGCGGACGAGATTGGAGGCTGAACTATAGGAGACCCGCTGGACTGTGCAAGCCCCAACACACCTTTCCAACCGAGACTGGGCAGCGCCACGTTGCCAGCCTACATTTACGGCACAGAGTGGGGCCGGTGTGTCGGCCTGCGTCAATCCTGAGTGTCTGCCTGTGGACAATCTTCTCAAAGGCACCTACTGGTCTCTGATCATCCACGCCTATGTGGTTGGCGTGTTGTTCTTCGTCAGCAAGATCATGACACGCCTTGAGCCCAAGCCGCCGCCCGTCGGCATCCTGCTTGGGGGCGGCGGGAGCGCGGGTGGTTCTCCCGCTGGCGGCGGCGGGGCCGCGGGCGCCGACGGCTCGCCGGGAGGCGGCGGGGGTCGCCGCGGAAGTGCGTCCGGCAGCCCGCCAGACACCGGCGCCGCCGCACCGGTGATACGAGACGTCAGCGAGATCATCGAGCCGCGGCCAAGCCGGGTAACCAAATCGCCGAGCCCGCCGGTTCGTCCGGCTCAGCCGCCCCCGCCCGTCGCCCCAACCCAACAGTCGCCCACCGGGCCGCCGCTCTTGGCGCCCGCCAAACCCACCCCGAAAGAGCCGGTTGCGAAAGAGGCCAGGAAGCCGCCGCCGGAGCCCACGGCCCCGGTCACTCCGCCCGTGAAAACCCTCGCCAAGAAGCCGCCGACGGAGCCCACGCCCAGCGTCGCCGCAGCGCCTACCGCAAAGGCCGGCGTGCGAACAAAGGAAACAGAACAGGAGCGGCTGGAGCGTATTCGGCAGGGAGCGCGCCCCATCTCCACTCCGGGCGCAAAGGCAGCGCCAGGCGCCGTGACGTCCGCGGCGCCCATCAGTGCAGACGCCATCCGCAGCCGCCTCCTCAGCGGACTTCGGGGCACCGGCGGCGGTGCAGACGACGGCGGCGGCAGCGGCCACGGCACCGGGGCGGGAACGGGCCCCAGCGGCGGCGGCGGGCGCGGCAGCGGGGCGGGAACGGGCCCCAGCGGCGGCGGCGGGCACGGCACCGGGGCGGGAACGGGCACCAGCGGCGGCGGCGGGCACGGCACGGGTGGCGGACACGGTGACGGCAGTGGCCCCGGCAGCGGGATCGGTGACCCCTTCTACACCGCCATCGGGGCGGCCCTCTACGCGGCCTGGACCCCGCCGTCACGAGCTGATGTCGGCCGCGGCAACCCGACCGTCGGAGTCAGAATCACGCTGCGTTTCGACGGTACGATTACGGCCTATCAACTCAGCCGTCCCAGCGGCAACACCGCCATGAATACCACGGTCGAAGCGCTCATGCGGGGCCTGCGCCGCCTGCCGGCGCCGACGTCGTTTGGCTTCACGGAACAGATCAAGACCATCGAAGTGCGGTTTGGCTTGGACTCTGTCGGGCGTGACTGAGTTCTTGAGCCTGTCGTGAGAAGGGCTATAGTCTACCGTGCGCCGTGGAGGGTTTCGGTTTGGCGCACCGACCTGGTTCTATGTACCTCTTGACGTGATGCTTACAGATCCACGTAAGGGGTGTTTACGGGCGTTCGCTGCGTAGCAGGAAAGGCGGTTCTGCAGATGGAATTCATGAAGGGGCTGATTGACTACGGCCTGATCGGTTTCTTGATCCTGCTGAGTGTGATCGCGGTGGCCATCGCGATCGAGCGTCACCTGGTCTATCGCGCCGTCGACGTCCGCCAGTTCCGGGACCGCGAAGAACTGGAGATCCTGCTGACGGCACGACTTCACCTCATCGGCACCATCGCCAGTAATGCGCCCTACCTCGGCCTCTTGGGCACCGTGCTTGGCATCATGCTCACCTTCTACACCATGGGCGCCGAGGGCTTCATGGACACCAAGAAGACCATGGTCGGCCTGGCCCTGGCACTGAAAGCAACCGCGATCGGCCTGTTGGTGGCCATCCCAGCGGTGACGCTCTACAACCTCCTCCTGCGCCGGGTCAAGGTCCTCTTGCTGCGCTGGGACATGGCGGCCGCCGCGGTTGACGCCGAGATCGAGCCAGCGCCAACCTGGGTCGGGCGCAATCGGCGGCCGGGCGGCACCGACGCCCCCAACCCGAGCGGAGACAGCCGCCCATGAACGAGAAAGAGTTCGACTACATGAACGTCATCCCCCTGGTTGACGTCATGCTCGTGATGCTGACTATCGTGCTGACTACGTCAACCTTTATCGCCACGGGCAATATCCCCGTGGAACTGCCGCGCGCCGGCAAGAGCACCGTGGAAACGCTGAAGACCGAGGTAGTCGAGATCACGCGCGCCGGCCTGCTGCATCTCAACGGCAAGCCGGTGTCCAGCGACGAACTCAAGCGCGCTCTCAACTCACGGGAGCGCAGTACCGCCATCCTGATTCGGGCCGACCGCAACCTCAACCTTCAGGTCTTTGTCGATGTCCTGGATGCCGTCAAGTCACTCGGTTTTAAGACCGTAAGTCTGCAGACCGAAAACAAGCTATGAGTTCAGCCCGTACAGCCGACGCCACCTGGCGGTCAGAGTACCCGTTTGAGCCGCACTACTGCGACGTGCGTGGGCAGCGCTTGCACTATGTCGACTGCGGCTCAGGCTCTGCGGTCGTCATGTTGCACGGGAATCCGACCTGGTCATTCATGTATCGCCACCTGCTCCAGGGCCTGGCGCCCACCCACCGCGCCATCGCGCTTGACCACCTTGGCTGTGGGCTGTCGGACAAACCGCAGAACCAAGCCTGCCGCCTGACGGACCACATCTCTCACCTGGAAACGCTGCTGAACGAGCATCTGGGGCTGAAACGGCTGAGCCTGGTGGTGCATGACTGGGGCGGCGCCATCGGCATGGGCTACGCCGTGCGCCATCCCGAGCGGATCGAGAGAATCGTGCTGTTGAACACCGCATCTTTTCTGCTGGGCCGCTGTCCGTGGCGCATCCGGCTCTGCAAGATTCCCGGCTTTGGAGCGCTCGCCCTCCAGGGGTTCAATGCCTTCGCTCGCGCCGCCGTTACCCTGGCCGTCGGCAAAGACCATACCCTCGACGCCAAAGCGCGTGCCGGCCTGCTGCACCCCTACGACTCCTGGCGCCATCGGGTCGGCATCCTGCGCTTCGTCCAGGATATCCCCCTCACCTCCTGCCATCCGACCTGGGATGCCGTGGCCACCATCCAGAAGAGCCTGCACCTGCTGGCCGATAAGCCCATGCTCATCTGCTGGGGCGGTCAGGATTTCTGCTTCGATGACCGCTATCTGGCCGTCTGGCAGCGCTACTTCCCCCGCGCCGCGGTCCACCGCTTCGACGATGCGGGCCACTACGTGCTTGAAGACGCGCACGACCGTATCGTTCCTCTCGTGAAGAGCTTCCTGGACTCGACCGCCACTCCCTGACTGCGCCCGAGCGGCTGGCTTGCATTTCCAGCGCTGGCGCTAAGGTACGTCGCCGAGCCTAGGAGGGCCTGTGACAACCTCGAACCGTCAAGCGTCCAGACACCGACCACCCTTGGCCTCGCGGCGGACGCCTGCAATCACATCGCAGAACCCCAATCATGAGGCGTGGAATCCATGGCAGAGATGACGAGTGTCGAACGTATTCACAACATCCTGCACCGCCAGCCGGTGGACCGCATCGGCCTTTTTGAGCACTTCTGGGGTGATACCCTGCAGAAGTGGCAAGCGGCAGGCAGTATCAAGCCGGGACAGGACCTGGCCACCCACTTTGGTTTCGACCTCAACACCTGCTGGTGCTTCAACTGCGTAGCCAACCTTGACTTCACCCCGGTCATTCTGGAAGAGACCGCTGAGACCAAGCTGGTCAAGGATGGCAACTACGCTACCCTGCGCAGCCACAAGCTGCACTCATCCACCCCCGAACACGTCGATTTCGAGGTCAAAGAGCGCGTCGCCTGGGAAGAGAAGATCAAGCCGCGGCTGTTCCCCGAACGCCGACGCATCAACCTGGAAGGCTACCGCAACGCCAAGAAAGCGGCCGCCGCGGCCCAGCGCTTCTTCTGCTGGGCGGGGGTCAACGTTTTCGAACAGATGCACCCGATCTGCGGTCACGAGTACATGCTCATGGGTATGGCCATGGACCCGGACTGGGTCAAGGATATGGTCAATACCTACGCCAATCTGACCATCGGTCTGATGGAAATACTGTTCGCCGAAGAAGGCAAGCCCGACGGCATCTGGTTCTACGAGGACATGGGCTTCAAGTTCCGGCCCTTCATGTCTCCTGCCATGTACCGCGACATCGTCATGCCGGGACACCGCAGGACGATTGACTACTGCCACCGCCTTGGGCTCAAGGTCATCATGCACTCCTGCGGTTTCATCGAGCCGTTGCTGCCAGGCATGGTCGAGGCGGGCATCGACTGCCTGCAGGTGATGGAGGTCAAGGCGGGCATGGATCCACTCCGCATCAAGAAGAACTTCGGCGACAAACTCGTGCTCTTCGGCGGCATGGACGCCTGCAACCTGGTGGCCAATGACATCCCCGCCATCCGCGCCGAACTGGCGGCGAAGATCCCGATTCTCATGAAGGACTCGGGCTACATCCTCCACTCGGACCATTCCATCCCCACCACCACGGATTACGCCACCTACCGCTTCTTCGTGGATGAGGGACTGCGCCTCGGCACCTACGCGAAGCCCGCGCGGCGCCGGGCGCCAACCGCCAGCCGCTCCAGCGACTCGGCGAAAGCCTGACGGCAGCCCCGTCCGGCCGCCAATGAAAAGCCCCCCGGCGCCGCAGAGCGCGGCACCGGAGGGCTGACAAACATCCCACGGCCCCGACAACCGGTGGCCGCAAGTCCAACGCTACCTTACTTCAGGTGAACCAGCTTGCCGCCATTGTCCATGGACTCATTGGCAGCCAGCGCCACTTCGAGGTCCTTCACCGCCTCGGAGTAGGGTGATAGAATCAGGCTCTGATCCTTCTCGAGGATGGCGTCGATAAAGGCGTCGTCCTCTTCCTGGCCATAGTCGTTACCGGTCTTCATGTCGATATTCAGATTCGGCTCAATCGCCTTGAACCCAACCCGCTCGGTGTAGTCCAGGCGGGCATTCTTGCAGTAAATGTCGATGCCGCACTTGCCGCCGATGTTGGTGAAGCAGCCGCTGTAGACGGTGCCGATGACGCCGCTCGCGAATTGCAGGTTGACCGCCGACGCATCCTCGGTGTCGTAGTTCTCGACGTCGGTGATGACGCCACGCCGACCGAAGGCCTGTACGGCGACGACCTCGCCGAAGAGGTAGCGCACCATGTCGAAGATGTGGATGGTCTGCTCGACCGCCTGCCCGCCAGAGCTCTCACGCCGACGCCACCACCAGACGCCCGGCATGCCGCCAACCCAGTAGCCGTTGATGAAGGCAACGTCCTTCTTGGACAGCCAGTTCTTCATGTACGGCATGATGTCCTGGTAGCGATCCTGGAAACCGGCGCCGTTGATCAGCTTCTTCTTCTTGAGGGCGGCCTGAACCTTGTTGGCGTAGGCCATACTCATGGCGACGGGCTTCTCGACGAACAGGTGACAGCCCTTCTCGATGGCCGCCAGTTCCATCCCGCCCGATTCCTTCTTCTCGTGGGCGCAGGGCTCGACGCAGACGTAGACCGCGTCCAGCTTCTCCTGGGCCAACATGTCGCGCCAGTCTTTGTACGGGGTTGCCTTGAAGCGCGCGGCCGTCTTTTGCAGGCGCTCGTCGACCAGGTCGCAGACCGCGGTGATCTGGGCCTTCTCGGTCATCTTCTCGAAATGCCCGAAGTGGAATCCGGCGATGCCACCACAGCCGACAAACCCGACCTTGACCTTCTTCGCCATGACCTTCCTCCGTTGTGTTCTGCCGCCGCGCCGCGGGGTCCAGAGTCCAGACGCCCAGACCGCAGCGAGCACCAGCCCGTGCCGCATCGGCGCATAACATGACACGCGACGCCTGTTTTCAAAGGCGACGGGAGGTTTTAGGGCGCAGGTCAGTTCCGTAGGGGTTTGCTGGTATGAGAACCGCAGAGGGTCGAGGGATGGAACGCAGAATCACCGGCACGGCAACGGCGGTTCGCATATCGGGATGTCCGGCCTCCCAGCCGGGGGCCCGGCTGAACCCTGAACCCTTGTATGAGACTTGCCGCAACCTCGTATAACACCAGACGCTTCCCCTTCCGCCCCCCGTCCGCCGCGGCGGACTTCGGGCGTTGGAGGGCGCCGCTGCGTCGGCGCCGCGGCGGCCACGCCGATTCGACAGGCTCCCGGTCTTCGACAGGGCCGCCCTCCAGGCGATCCGGCGCGTCCCGGCCGGGAGACTACTCAGGTGCAACTGCGTATCCTGCCCCAACGGGGTTGGGTCAGGGTGCCAGGACGCAACCCCGTTGGGGTAGGAGGCCCTTACCACATTTGACCCAGGGTAGCGGCACCATGGCCGCAACCCTGGGCTCTGGGCCACAGCCCCGTTGGGGCAGGGAAATGCACCTGAGTTGTAACCTGAGTAGTTGCCCGGCCGGATCGGAATGGGAACCGCGTCGGCA
>CAILKC010000595.1 GCA_903834675.1 uncultured Victivallales bacterium
ACTTCCTGGATGACGGTAGCGATAAACAGGCGCGGCTCGTCGGTGTGCCCGGCGACGACGCCTTCCGCATAGGTCCAGAGGCGCAGAGGCAGGCTCATGGTAGCCTGGGCGAGATAGGCGGCGCCTTTTGCGGTGGCCGTGGCCTCGAACCACGGCGTCATCAGCCGACCCGGCAGTTTGTCCGTCTGTTCGATGAACGTGACGGGGTCGCTCCAGCAGACGGCCCGGGGCGCCAGGTCGGTCAAGGCAGCGGCGAGCCAGGAGCCGGTTCCGAACGCATCCTGCAGCCGGGAGACAGCTTCGACAAAGTCACTGGCCGCGGTGGGGCGTTCGGCACCAGCCCGCAGGATCGCCGCGACGTTGGCGACGTCGGCGCCGTTATCCTTCAGGGCCTCGTCCGCCGCCAGCAAGCCCACCATCTCGGTGAGGCCACGAGCCTGGTCCCACGTCCGTACCGTGCCTAGCGCCTGGACGGGGACCACCGTCGGACGGGCCTCCGCGACGGACAGCAGCGCGGCGAACTCATCCGCAGGGAGGACAGCGGGCACCAGGATGGCCTTCATGGTGTCCTCGGCGACGGGCGCGGCAGAGACCGTGGCAGCGCGCAGGCGTTCCGCGAACTGGTCGGCCACAAGCTTCTCCTTCGCGCCTTTCTCGCCCTTGATCAGGTGGAACAGCCAGGAGGCGGGGCGGATGAGGACGGTCTGGCTGAGCACGATGTCCAACGTCAGGCTGACGTTGCGCAGGAAGCGGACCCGGATCTCGTTCGACAGGCCGTCCACGGCGTCGATGGAGCCCAGGCCGTGGGCGGGATGGAAACACAGCACTCCCGGCTTCACCAGGCTGAACACCGCCCAGCGGGCGGCGACCCCGCGGGTCGGGACGCCCGCGTCGCGTACCCCAAGCGCCGCCAGGAGGCCGGTGGGATCGAGGTAGTCGGAACGGGTCTGCCGGACCATCCCCGCCAGGAGATCGCGGAAGGCCGGAGTGTCAAAGCCGATGCCGCAGATGGCCAGCAGCAGCTCGGAGCAGGCGCGCAGGTTGTCGCGGTCCACTCCCTCAAGGGTCAGTTCAAGGCCGTTGCGCCAGTGCTCCGCGGCATCCCGCGGCCACTCGCTGAGGGGTTCGCGCGGGACCGTGGAGAGGACGCTTAGCAGGCGGGGAACGGCCTCTGCTCGACCCTCGGCTAAACTCACGAAGAGGTCGTCAAGCAAGGCACGGTCGCGCCAGGCAGTGGGGTCGGTGTTCATGGTGTGGCGAAGATGTCCTTTCTAGGATGAGCGGGCCAGGGCCTCAGAACAGACCTGATCCGGGGTTCAGCCTCCGGTAGTGGCCGGGGATGGAGTCCACAATGGTCTGCGCTTCGGCCCGGCCGATCGGGCCGTTGATCAGTATAGAGTAGGTATCGGTGGGGCGTGGCAGCGTCAGGGCGTACCAGAAGAAGCCGTCCAGCATGACCGCCACGCGGTCTCCGGGCGCTTCCTGGCACGCCTGCAGCCAGAGCATCGAGCCCTGGCGATCCAGCCGCAGGCGCAGAGCGGGCCGCTCCGGGTTGCCAGTACTCTCCAGTTGGCCTTCCATGATCTGCCGATTTGAAAGGATGGGCACCCGCCTGATGCACACCCGCTGAGTGGCGCTGGCGTCGATGGCCATCTGGGTCTTGTCGCCTGCATCCGTCCCCGGTTCCGCGAAATAGTGCAGCGAGATGACATGGATACCTACCTCACCGCCATGCATCTTGCTGTCCAGCCAGGCGCATCCTGCCAGCAGCCCTAGGACAAGTCCGGCAGCGACGGCCAGACCGGCCCGGTGCCCCGACGGCGCCCGGACTAGGTTGATGGCTGGGAGATGGCGTCGGCGCATCGGCGTGACCCTCTTCTAGCGGCTTCGCTCCGCCACGGCGTAATCGTCCCCGTACTTGCGGTAGAGCGTCGCGAGGCTGATCCCCAGCGCCCGCGCAGTAACTTCCTTGTCGCCGTGGTGCTGCTCGAGCGCCTGCCTGATGTAGGCTCGTTCCTTGTCGCGCAGAAAGGCTTTGAGCGTGACCCCGGCGGAGTGCATTTCCTCGCCCACATCCGCCGAGTCCGGGGCGGGCTCCGGGACCAGACTCTGCAGCTTGACAGGCAAAGAGTCCAGGGTAATGACATCGCCTTCGCATAGAGCCGCGGCACGACTGACGATATTCTCCAGTTCGCGGACGTTTCCCGGCCAGGGGTAGCGCTCGAGAGCTGCCGCGGCCTCAAGCTGGAGGGTGAGCCGCCGTCCGTGCGACCTCTCCAGGCAGGCGAGGAAGTGGTTGACCAGCAATGGCACGTCCGACACCCGCTCGCGCAACGGCGGCAGATCCACGGGGATCACGCTCAGACGGTAGAAAAGGTCCTCACGGAAACGGCCCAGGCTGATCAGCGTTTCCAAGTTCTCATTCGTGGCCGCCAGAATGCGGACGTTGACCGCAATGTTGCGAGTGCCGCCGACCGGGCGGATTTCCTGCTCCTGAAGCACCCTGAGCAGAGTGATCTGCATGGCCGGAGGGATGGACCCGACCTCGTCCAGGAAAAGAGTGCCGCCATCGGCCGTCTGAAACAGGCCCTCTTTGTCCCGGGTGGCGCCCGTAAAAGCGCCCTTGAGGTGCCCGAAAAGCTCCGATTCCAGCAGGGCGTCCGGGAGGGTGGCGCAGTTGATGGCGACAAACGAGCGCTGACTGCGGCGGCTGGACACATGGATGGCGCGCGCCACCAACTCCTTGCCCGTGCCACTCTCGCCCAGAATTAGCACCGTGCTGTCGGTCTGGGCGATCTTGCGGATCATCCGGTAGACCGACTGCATGGCCGGATGGTCCCCGACCAGAGTCCCGAAGTGAATCTCGGCCGGCGACACGATGGTCTCTTTGAGCGACTCGTTCTCCGCCAGGGCCGTCTCATAGGACAGCGCCCGTTCGACCGTGACCAGTAACTCGTCCACTTTGAACGGCTTACAGACGTAGTCGAAGGCCCCCTTGCGCATGGCCTCGACGGCGGTTTCCACGGCGGCGTAGGCGGTCATCATAATGACGGCCAGATGAGCCTGTTCCTGGCGCGCCCGCTCAAGCAAGGCCAGGCCGTCCATCCCGCCCATGCGGATGTCGGAAATCAGCAGGTCGAAGGGCTCGTTACGAAGGGCCTCGATCGCCTCCTCCCCGCTGGCCGCCGTCTTGACCCGATAGCCCTGTCGGCGCAGGATGCCCTTGAGCACCTCGACGATGCTGACCTCGTCGTCGACCACCAGAATCTTGGCTTTGTCAGGCATGCGCTGCAGGACACTCCGCAGGGGATCGGTCTGACGGCGGCCGGATCCGTCTGGCCGCCCGTCCCGGCGGGTCCGGCGCCCCAGACAAATGCCACTCCGGCAAACCGCCTCAGTCCCCTGTAATGCGTCGAGTAACAACCGGCCCATAACATCGCCTCGCCGCGCCTTTTGTCAAATCTGAGAAAATCCGCTGGCTGCAAGCGCCCCGGTTGGCAAGAGACAGGGAGGCATGTAGATTGTCAGGCCGTGTTTGCCCTACGCGGGCAAGCGTGGAGCGGCGCACGGAGTTTGGTGGATACGGCCTGGAGATCGCGAGGCAATGTACATTTCGACCTTGATTATGCCGGTGTTGGCGGCCGCGCCGCCGTCGGGAGCTGGTGGCGCGTCGTCGCTCTACCCAATGGGAACCATGTTCCTGCTGCTGGCCGTCATGTACTTCCTTATCCTGCGTCCGCAGCAGGTGAAGGCCAAGGAGCACCGGCAAATGGTCAGTCGCGTCAAGGTCGGCGACAAGGTCATCACGACCGCCGGCATCTTTGGCGAGGTGTCCGGCGTCGCGGAGACCAGCATGATGCTGAGGATCGCGCCGGGGGTCGAGATCAAGGTGGTGAGTTCCGCGGTGAGTACGGTACTGACCGCCGAAGAGAGTGAGTCGCCAGTCAAGACGGCGGGCAGCAAGCCCGTCAAGAAGAAGTGACACGCCCGGCGCGGCGGCGATCGCCCACGGCGGCGGTCCGGGCGGCGCGCTCAAGGTCGGGCCGCAGCCGGACTGACCACCCCATCGTGAAGGTGCCATCGAGGCAGAACTGGGCTTATTGAGGGAAAGCAGCATTTATGAAACGGTCACTGGGATGGCGCTGGGTGCTGAATCTTGCGATCGTCGCGGGCTGGACTGCAGCCCTCTTCCCCTTGCGGGACCGCGACTTCCTGAAGACCTTCGAGAAGGCGGCGCGCGGGCCCGTGGCCAAGCTGGAAGCCAAGGCCAGCAAGGGAAGTGCAAACGCCACGGCGCTGCAGGCCAAGATGGACGCCATCACGGACAAGGAATCCGAGGCGTTCAAGAAGTTCAAGATTGAGCACGAAAAAGTGCGGGCGGATGCCGACAAAGCGAAGGCAGACGTCGAGGCTTACCATGCCGTGCTGGCCCGGGCCGAGCGCCTGCGCCAAGAGACTCCGGACCTGGCTCAGTACCGCAGCATCGAGCAAGCGGCTCGGGGTGACGAGAAGCAGGCCCGGGTGCGGCTCTGCAATTACATCGAGGTCCCTGGCTCACCCACGGCCCCCAACAAGCGCGTGCTGAAGTTCGTCCGCGATCAGGCGGCGGGCAAGCTGCACCTCGGTCTGGATCTTCAGGGCGGCACTGAGTTCGTCATGAGTTTCAGCCAGGATGAGGTGAAGCAGAAGGGCAAGGAGGTCGAGCCTGTCCGTGACCAGATTGTCGAGATTCTACGTAACCGCCTGGACATGATGGGCCTCACCGAGCCGGAGATCAAGCCCGTCGGGACCAATACCATCTCCGTGCGCATGCCTGCCCTCAGCGAAGGAGCCAAGTCCGACATCCGTGACGTGCTCAAGCAGCAGGCCAACCTGCAGTTCTTCCTGGTGGACCCGGACAACGAGCGCAAAGTCCAGGAGTATCACAAGAGCCCGGCCACCTTCCGCCCCACCCCGGGCTACAAGTATGCCGAGATCGAGAGCGAGCGCGACGGCGAAACCGTCACCGATGTGGTCTTCATCCGGAAGCAGGCTGAAGCCCTCGATGGTAGCGAAGTCAAGCGGGCCCAGCCGGCACCCAGCCAGTTCGGCAGTTGGTGGAGCGTCAGCCTGGAGTTTAAGGACCGGGGCGCGCGGCAGTTCGCCCGCATCACCACGGACAATGTCCAGCAGCGCCTCGCCATCGTCATGGATAACAAGGTCTACAGCGCCCCGAACATCAAGGAACCCATCACGGGTGGAAGTGCCGAGATCACGGGAAGTTTCTCCATCGACGAAGCCAAGCGTCTGGCGGGCGTGATCGAGTCCGGCAACCTGCCGGTCAGCATCCAGATCGACAGCGAATTCGGCACGGACCCGACCTTGGGCGCGGACTCGATTCGCAGCGGGCTCTGGGCCAGCGTGGCGGGCACGACGCTGGTGGCGCTGTTCATGATCTGGTACTACCGCTTTGCCGGACTGGTCGCCATCGTGGCGCTGTTGGTCAACAATCTGCTGATTCTTGGCACCATGACTCTGAGCCGGGCCACGATCACGCTGCCGGGTATCGCCGGCCTGGTCCTGAGCATCGGTATGGCCGTGGACGCCAACGTGCTCATCTACGAGCGCATCCGTGAGGAGTTGCGCAACGGCAAGACCATCGGCAATGCCATCAAGTCCGGCTACGATCGGGCCTTCGTCACCATCATCGACTCCAACCTGACCACGCTGCTTTCTGCCTTCATCCTCTACCAGTTCGGGACGGGCTCCCTGAAGGGCTTCGGGGTGACCCTCGGCGTGGGCCTCATCGCCAACATCTTCACGGCCGTCTTCACGACCCGTACGATCTTCGATACCTACCTGGCGAGCGGTCGCCTCAAGACCCTGAAAATGCGCTCCTTCAAGGCGATCACGGAGTGCAACTACGACATCCTGGCCATCCTCAAGCCCGCCGTAATCGTCTCCATCGTCATGTGTGTGATCTCGCTCGTAGCCGTGGTGGGCCGCGGCCGCAGTTGCCTGAGCATTGACTTCGCCGGCGGCACCGAGATCGCCTACGAGTCCACCGGTACGGAGCCGACGGTGGGCGAGGTGCGTACCTTCTTCGACAAACAGGGTACTGGCGATGCCAGGGTCGGCTATAAATTCCACGGCGCAACAGGGATGCGCATGCTTGAAGTGGTCCTCCCCAAGGTCTCCGCGGAGAAGACCGATAAGATCGATTTCAAGGGACTGGAGGAGCGCCTGAACACCCAGTTCCCCGCCGCCAAGATCCGCCAGGTTCGCAGTACCAGCGTGGGCAACCTGGTGGGGGCGCAGTTCCAGTGGCGCGCCATCTGGGCCACGCTTCTGTGTTTCGTGGGCATCATCCTCTATGTCACCTTCCGCTTTGAGTGGGCCTATGGCGTGGCCGGGGTGGTGGCACTGGTACACGATACCCTGATCGCGGGTGGCGTCTACCTGCTGCTGGGCTGGCACGACGGTAGCCGACAGTTCTCCCTGCCCGTGCTCGCGGCGCTGCTGACCATCATCGGCTTCTCCATCAACGACACTATCGTGACTTTTGACCGTATCCGCGAATCCCTGGGGTTGTACCGCGATAAGACCTACAAGGAGATCGTGAACCTCAGTGTCAACCAGTGCCTGTCGCGTACCGCGCTGACCTCGTTGACCGTGCTGTTCACGGTGCTGACCCTGTTCATCTTCGGCGGTGGCGCGATCAACGACTTCTCGCTGGTCATGCTGGTCGGTGTGATCGTGGGAACCTACTCGTCGGTCTTTGTCGCCACCGCCTTGGTGCTGGCCTGGCACAAGCCGAACCGTCTCCACCGCGATCAGGTCGTCGTCAAGCGTGCGGTTGACGTCGAGTCCGAAACCGAGTCCGGGGTCGGGCCTGCCAAGGCGGGTTGATCTCGCGGCGGAACTCTGAGCCTCACCTATTGCGGTCGGCCGTCTCGTCAGAGATGTGCCGACCGCTCTGTTTGTGGGGCCGAGCCGGTCTGACGCTACCGGGGATTGGCGCGATCGCTCACCCCCGGCGCCGAGTGGATGCCGTGTTGCTGGCCGCGCGGAAGCCCCTCACTGCGGCGGCAATGTCGCTCTGGCCGAGGATGGCGCTGATGACGCAGACGCCCTCGGCCCCGGCCTCCAGGACAGAGGCGCAGTTTGCCGGCGTGATGCCGCCGATGGCAACGCAAGGGAGATCGGTACAGGCTGCGAGCCGGCGCAGTCCCGCCAGCCCGAGCACCGCGCTGGCATCGGGCTTGGTCGAGGTGGGGAACACTGGCCCGATGCCGATATAGTCGGCGCCGTCGCGCTGGGCCACCTCGAGGTCCGCTGGTCCCGTGACCGAGTAGCCGACCAGGCGGCCCTGCGCCAAGGCGCGGACCTGCGCCAACGGCAGATCCGTGGGACCGACATGCACCCCGTCCGCGGCAGCCGCCAGCATGACGTCGACGCGATCATTGATGATGAGGGGCACGCCCAGGCGACGAGTCACCGCGCGCAGGCGGCAGGCGGCCGCGTAGAGCCTCAGGCCGTCGGCCTGCTTGTCACGCAGCTGGACGAGGGTGACGCCGGCCTCGACGGCCTGCGCCACCAGATCGCCGAGGTCACGCCCCGCCGTGAGCTCGGGGTCCGTGGCCAGGTAGAGCTTGAGACAGGCGGTGTCCATCAGGGCGTGGGGGGAGGAACGTCCAGCGTGGCCACCTCGAAGCCCTCGGGGGTCTCCACGGCGCAGGCGGCGGTAATCGGCCGTTCCAGGCCCGCGAACACACCGCCGGTCAGCATGTACTGGCAGGCGGCGCGGGCGTCCGGCGCGTCGAAGTGCGGGTCCGCGTAATGCGGGCAGGGAACATTGTGCTCGTAGGTGGCCACGTAGAAGGCCTGGCCGGGCGTGAGGGTGAATTCCTGGACCAGCAAGGCGTCGTGTCGCACGATGCCGAGGTATCCCTTGGCCGAACCCCGTTGCACGACCGCTGCGATTCGCGGCGTATTGAGGCTGTCATGCTCGTAGTCCATGGCCATCATCACGGTGACCAGTGCCTCCCGCATGCTCATGCCGGCCTGCAACTTCTCGGCCACGGGGTCCGTGTGCGACCCGTTGGAGGCCACGGCGTAGGGCCCGGTCAGGCGCAGGCAATTGTAGGCGATGTAGGGGTTCTTGTAGATGTCGTTCTCGCACCCCGGCTTGGGCACGATGGCGACGGCCTTCTCGAGGCGGCGCGCCTCGCGGTTGGGGAACGAGCGGCTGCTGACGCGATAGAGTGCAGCCAGGCGACCGGCCTGGGTCATGCCGATGGCAACAATGCGTCCGACGTACATGGCGCAGTCTCCAAGGTGCCTAGATCTCGTTGGTCATACGGAAGATGGCGTGGTGTCGCAACTCCACGCTGAGAGCCACATCCTCCATGGCGACCACCAGGCCATGCTTGAGCCTGGCCACGTCGGCCCCGACCGGGAGCTCCACCAGAATCATCATGGTGTAGACGCCGTGGTCCACGGTCGTGGATAGATCGGCGATGTTGATCCCCTTCTCGCGCAGATAGCCGCTGACCGCAGCCACCAGGCCGATCTTGTCAGGCCCGACCGCCGTCAACACGTACTGACGGTCCCTGACCGCTGGAGATTCCCCCGGCAGCTCGCCACTCGGCGTGGCGATGCCAATCTCGAAGGAACTCCCCCCCGCCGCGGCTTGGAGCGCGGCCCGGATGTCCTCTGGCCCAAGACGGTCGGGAAACGAGGCGATCAGGATCATCGTGAAGTAACCGCGCAACACCGTCTGGCTCATGTCGGCCAGATTGCCTTGCAGGCCCTTGATGGCCGTGGTCACATCGGCGATGATGCCCACCCGATCCTGCGCCATGACCGAGATGACGTACTGCGTTGGCATGTCCTGATGGTCCCCCGTACAGCGCCTCAGCGCTTGCGGATGACGTCCTTGTCGTAAGTCTGCATGTCGGCGATCCAGGCCGTCCCCGCTGGCACCCCCCGGTCCAGGCAGTACATGTCCCAGACCGCGCCCAGCGGAAAGGTCTTGAGTTCCTCGAGCAGCGCCAGCTTCGAGGCCATGTCGCCGACGGCTTCCAGGTCCGCCAGTAGACTGAACGGCTCAAGGAGGGCGTTGAGGATGCCCTTCTGCACCGCGCGCGTTCCGATCACCCAGGCGCCGATACGGTTGATGCTCGCATCGAAGAAGTCCAAGGCGATGTTGACGCGTTCCAGCGCCTCACCACGCACGATCTGCTGGAACAGGCAGCGGATGTCGTCGTTGAAATTGACGACGTGGTCGCTGTCCCAGCGGATGCCCCGGCTCACATGCAACAAGAGATCCGGCTTGAAGGTCAACACCGCGGAAATCTTGTCGTGGAGGGTCTCGGTCGGGTGGAAGTGCCCCATGTCCAGACACAGCATCTGGGGATGGGTCAGCGCGTACCCCAGATAGAACTCGTGGCTGCCGACCACGTAGTCTTCGCTGCCGAGGCCAAACAACTTGCTCTCGACGGCATCCTTGCAGTACGTGGGGCTGATTTTAGCAGCAAACATTTCGTCCAGGGACTGCGCCAGCCGCCGCCGTGGAGCCCAGCGGTCAATGGGCTGGTCCTTAGCCCCGTCAGGAATCCAGTGGTTGAGAACGCAGGGCGATTTCTGGCTTCGCCCCATGGCCTCGGCGATCCGGCGACAGGCGATCCCGTGCCGCACCCAGAACCCGCGGATGGACTCGTCGGCGTGCGACAGGGTGTAGCCGTCGTTGGCCTTGGGATGCGCGAAGAAGGTCGGGTTGAAGTCCAGGCAGATGCCGCGCGCTTTGGCCCAGGCCATCCAGGCCGCGAAGTGCTGAGGCCGGAGTTGGTCGCGCTCGACCACCTTGCCGGCGGTTTCGGCGTAGATCGCGTGCAGGTTGAAACGCAGCTTGCCCGGGATCAGCGAGAAGGCCTTGTCCGCATCGGCACGGAGTTGATCCGGCGTGTGGGCGGCCCCCGGGTAGTTGCCCGTGGCCATGATCCCGCCGCCGGTCACGGCCTCCTCATGCACCTCGAAGCCGCGCACGTCGTCGCCCTGCCAGCAGTGCAGGCTGATGGGCACCGACTGGAGCCGCGCCAGCGCCGTATCCGTGTCGACCCCGAGGTCACGGTACTGCAGGCGCGCGGCTTCATATCGACGCTGGATCACGACTTTGGTGGGTTGCTTGAACATGCTCGTTCTCTCCGGCCGGGACTCTTTGCCCGGCGCGTTCCTTCAGCTCCATGAACCTGCCCGGGCGCACCCCGTAAGATAGGCGTACGCCTTGCCAGGAGACATGGCCCCCAGCCGGTCACGGGTGCGCGGGTCCGGACCAGGCAACCTTCCCACTGCGGCGAAGAACGCGTTGCGCGCCGCCCGAGCGGGAAACTCCGCGGCCGCGGCCGCGTCGATGTAGGATAGGTCGGCCCAGCGCAACAGACGCATGTGGCCAACCATGATCTCCGCTCCATGCCGGAAGCTGGCGTGATGGCGCTGCATGGGCGCGACCCCGAAATCATCCACGAAACGCTGGCCCGCCTTGTTCAGTTCGGTGCCCACGTTGAGGGGCAGATCGAGGGCCGTCGCGGCCGCGACGTAGCGGTCCATTTCGGCTACCTTCCGGGCTTTTTCGGCGGCGTCCTTGAGGTTCCAATTCCGGTCCGGGATGAGGTTCACCGCCTCGACTCCCTTGGCCATGAGGCACTCGAGCTGGGTCGCGGGGGCGCTCTCGCCCTCGCTGGTGCCGTCCAGCCAGGTGCTCATGGGGATCGCGCGGCATTCGCGGATCATGCCGATGACCGTGTCGAGGGCGGGGAAGGTCTCCGCGTCGGGCTGCTGGTAGCCCAGGCCGCCCTTCTTCATGAGCTTGCTACGCAGCTTGTCGGTGAAGCGGTTGGTGTCCTTGATCGAGCCGCACGCATCCTGCACATCCAGACCGAGCCGGGCGGCCCAGAAGGCGGCGGCAGTGTCGGGGTCGCCCCCGAACTCGCGCAGGGCTTTGGCGTGATAGGCGTTGACAATATGCCGTTCGGTGGCATTACGATCCGGGGTGAGTGGCAGGACCTCGGCGCCATAGTCCACGGAGACCTCACCCAGCCCGGCATTGATCCGCTGGATCAGGCTGCGATTGCGGGCGTGGGAACGCTCCAGCATGTCCGCCAGCACGGCCGCCGCCCGACTCCCTGGCGACGGCAAGCGGATAAAACCCATGCCCATGAAGTAGAACACGCCCGGTTCGCCGGGGCTGTTGATCTCCTGGGAGGCATACTCCCGGAAGAACGTCCGACTCTCGAAGCCCACCGCGGCGCGCAGTTGCAGCAGGTCGGCAGCCTCGAGCAACTCCTCCATGCCTTGCAGCACATCGAAGTCGCAGATGGCCATGCTGTACAGCCCGCGGTGTGCTGCTTCCCAGGCCAGACGCGTCGGCGACCACCCCTCTCCGTTGAAGGAGAAGAAGGTGTGCATGTGCATATTGACCCAGTCCGTCGCCGGAGCCGTGGGCAAGCCGCGCGAGATCAGGGCCGCCAGCGCCTGTCGGCGTTCGTCCCGACGGAAGGAATTGGCCTGGTCAAGAAGTGCCTGCATCAGAACTTCATCTCCGCTCTCCGGGCGGCCTCTGCCGGTGGGTGAACACCCGCCAAAACCCTGGCGCCGAGCAGCCGCCGCGACCTCAACACTGTAGGCGCTGGAGGCTGATTTTCAACCGTCGAAACCGTCCGCCCAAGGCCGCCAAAGGACAGTGATGGCAGGTGAAACTCAGGTCGCCCTGAAGACAACCTCGATGACCCGCGCCGCTTCGCGGCCGCCATAGTCCGCCGGAGCTGGCAGGGTTCGCAACTGCCGCAGCATCTGTTCCACGCTCTGGTCCAGGGCGGGGTTGCCGCTGGCCTGAGTCACCTGAAACGCCGTGACCCTGCCATCGGCTCGCAGCGTAATCTTGACCGCCACCCTGCGATCACCGGAGCCAATCTCCGCGCGAGACGGGGTCTCCCACGCCTCATGCAGGGCCGCACTGATGGCGGCCAAGAAGGGATCTTTTCCACCGCCGCCACTGCCCTCGCCATCCCCCTCGCCATCCCCAGCGCCATTACCACGGCCAGAGTTCCCGACGCTGATGGGGCCATCCGAGTTGCCGGAGCCCTTTCCGCGCGGGTCGGCGCTCTTGCCGTCGGCACTGCCCGGGCCGCTGACCGCACCGTCCGCCGAATGCACGCCGGCACTGAGCCGGGCCGCAATCTCCGTCGGGTCCAACTTCTTGGCCGGTGGCGTTTTGCGCTTCTGGCGGTCTGCCGCCGTGGTGGGGGCCGGGCGGGCACTGCGGCGGATGCGTTCGAGCCGCTCCGTCATGGTTTCGTTCTTGGTGTCGGTCTTGACTCCCAGGCTGGCAGGTCCCGTGGGCGACGTTTGCCCCGCGGGCCTCGCCTTGGCCTGCGCAGCGGGCGCCTTGGTTACGGCAGTGGCGGGTTGCCGACTCAGGTCACTGACGTCTCGCGGGCCGGACCTCCCACCCGCCCGGGCTCCAGAGCGGCCCCCCCCCATGCCGGTCCCCAGGGACAGGCCGATGGTCGGTGACGTCCTGGCAGGCGAACGGATGCAGTAGCTGAGCAGAAAACACGCCGCCATCAGGGTCCCGTGGACCAGGAAGGAGCCGTAAGTACCCTTGGTAAGCTCGTGCATCAGACGGAAGCCTCAGGCAGCATCAATCTCGCCCATACGGCGGGCCAGGGTGCGAATATAGCTGTCCTCGGCATTTCTGGCGCCCCGGCAAGGCGCATCTCAGGGCTGTTTCAAGAAACGACCGCCGTCGTACCGCCGTCGTAACTACTCAAGCTACAACTCAGGTGCATTTCCCTTCCCCAACGGGGCTGTGGCTCAGAGCCCAGGGTTGCGGCCATGGTGCCGCTACCCTGGGTCACATGGGGTCATGGCCTCCTACCCCAACGGGGTTGCGTC
>CAILKC010000596.1 GCA_903834675.1 uncultured Victivallales bacterium
CAAGGACCGGGCCTGGCGTTGCAGGCCACGGGTCCGGGCGACGGGTTCGTGCATGGCGAGTGGCTGGATGGCGCCACCGTGCGGCGGCTGCCGGCGCTGCCGCTCCGGGTTGGGACGCCGCTGGCCGTCGCGCGGACCGTTCCGGCTCCCGGCGCCGCCTGGGACGGCGAGCGTGTCCAGATCGTCTTTGCGGACTCCGCGGGGCACCCTGACCTGCCCCACTGCCAGCTCACCGTGGGTGGCAGCGCGGTCCCCATCAATGAGGCCACCGCCAGCTACGATCCGGCCAGGCGGGAACTCGAGGTGCGGGTGGTGTACAGCGGCGAGGCGCGGCCCGATGGCTCGGCGGTGGAGTTCGTCTTCCAGGCTCCCGATACGCGTGGTGGCAGCGCTGGCGTGGGCGAGCGCGGGCGGATTATCGAGCCGCGGACGGACCTGCTCCATACCTGGCAAGCCAAGCTCGATTACACTCTGGACCGTACGCCGCCGCGGGTCGACCTGACGGGGGACCTGGCCCGCGGCACGAACTTCAACGACGGCCTGGGCAAGGCCACGCTGTTGGCGCCGCGGGACGAGAGTCGGCTGAGCCTGGTGCCTGGACGCGATGGCGCCCCCGCCATCCAGCTCGAGAACAACGTCTGCGGCAGCACCTTCAATGTCGACCTCGGACTGCCGGCCTTCGCCCTCGGACGCTACCCGCGGCTGTCCTTCGACTACCGGGTCGACGCCTACGCCCAAGGCGACTTCATGTTCCGTTTCCTCGGCCAGCAGTGGACGCTGGGCTTCACCGACGGCGATGATTCGGGCGGGATGCTGATGGGCAGCATCGACGGGGTGGTGCGCGACGACGTCTGGCGCCACGCCGAGGTGGATCTTTCCGGCCTGCGTCAGAAGGCATTTCGGCGGATGCTGGGGCAGGTGGGGAACATCACCGAGGTCGGCTTCGGCGACTGGGTGTACCCCAGCAATGCCCCCGGGGCGCGGGTAGCGCTGGGCCAGGTGGCGCTGATCCCGGTGGTGAGTACGGTGGCGGGGCCGGTCGAGATCGCCTGGGTGGCCCATGACCCCTCGGGCATCAAAGGCTACAGCTATGTCTGGGATACGGCCCCGGCGACCGCTCCCGATACGAGCGCGGAAACCGCCGATATCAAGGCCCGTTTCGCGACGATCCCGGCGGGTGATTCCTTCTTCCATATCCGTGCCTGCGATGGGGCGGGAAACTGGGGACCCGCGACCCACGGACGCTTCCTGGTGGACAACGAACCGCCTCTGCCGACGGACACTGAACCCGCTGCCGGCGCCGCCGCGGCGGCGGATCGTTTCCTCGTGCGCTTCGGGCCTGGCCTGGCAGCTTTGGACCCCACCGCCCTGACTCTCTCGATCAACGGCAAGAGCTACGCCGCACGCGTCGGCGGGGGCGTCTGGGACGGGGCAACCAACGAGTTCGCCTTCGACATGCTGGCGGATTGGAACTTATTGCGCGGGGTGGTCCCCGACGGCTCGCCGATGGCCGTGACCCTCGCCGAGATGCGCGATTTCGCCGGCAACAAGATGGCGCCGTTCACCTGGTCTTGGAAGGTTGACTACGCGCTGGACAAGACCGGCCCGCAGCCGCCGCGCCTCTGGGGCTACGGCAGCGCCTTCGACAACTACGAGCACTTCTCGGGCGGCACCGGTCCCTACTGGCGCGCCTATGGCGATGCGGACGGCTCCGAGACCGAGGTCGTCGGCGTCGTGCTGCCCGAGGTCGGGCCCTGTCTGCAGGTTCGCAAGGTCGGCAAAGCGGCGCGTTTCGCAGCCTACCGCAGCGTGGCGCAGTACTCCCTCAAAGCCTTTCCGCTGCTGAGTTTCGACTACTGCCTGACCCCCGGCACCAAGGCCAACTTGTTGCTGTTCATCAAGAAGGAATGGTATCAGGTGACCATGACCGGGGGCGACCAGTTGCCGGGCCTGGGCCGCATTCCCGAGGCCAAGGACGATGGCCAGTGGCGACATGCCACCGTGGACCTGGCGCAGTGCCTGCGCCGGGGCTTGCCGGCGGTGGATGACCCCGAGGTGCGGCTGCTCGGCTTCGGTGAATGGGGCGTCACCAACCCGCCTGGCAGCACCCTCTACCTTGACAATATCGCCCTGCTTGGACCCGCCTGTCCGCTGCCCTTGGCCCGCTACTCGGCCGCCGACGCGACCGGCATCCGCTCCTATCGGCTCAGCTTCAGCCTGGACCCGCGCGAAGTGCCAGCTGGCGGCGAGATCGCGCCGCG
>CAILKC010000597.1 GCA_903834675.1 uncultured Victivallales bacterium
ACCCCGTTCGACCTCTTCCACATCCGCGACAAGATGAAGCGGGAGACCGACTTCCTGATCGTCCGTGACGGCCAGCCCTGGCTGCTGGTCGAGGCCAAACTGACGGATCGGGCCGTCGACCACCAGCACCTTGTGCATCGGCAGGCACTGGGCGATATCCCCTTGGTGCAGGTGTGCGAGCGTCCCGGGATCGCGACGCAGCAACGGCAAGGCGTATTCCGCCTCTCGGCCGCCCGCCTGTTCGGCGGCTGAGCGCGCGCCGGTGGCCGCCAGGGAGGCGTCGGCTAACCTGTGCTGCTGCCAAGCGGCAACGTCAGACGGCAGGGGCCCCGCCTGTGATGTGAACGGCGGACGAACAAAGACATGGAGCACAGAAATATGCTGGCACGAATCGGACTGTGGATCGCTACGGGAGCTGCCGCCATGGCGGCCGAGGGGGCCGCGGTCGGACCCGCACTGCAGCGCGTCGAGGTCGCGGAGTATGCGTCCTGCGAACAGGTCGAGCTCGCCATCGGCGACCTTATCCGCTCCGGGGCGGCCCAGCCCCGAGATGCCATCACCATCGATCAGGAAACCACCACGGGCTGGTTGCTGCGGACCCCGCAAGGGCCAGAGAAACTGCGCTGGCCGCAGGACTTGCTCAACGTCCGGCCTGGCGCCCCGCCGTTGACCCTCGATCCGAAGCTGCGGGGAAGGTTCGACGTCTTCGTCCGGGTGCGCGCCGTCGACGCCACGGGGGCCCTGGGCATAGACGGCAAGCGCGACGACGCCCTGCCCATGGCCTTCGAGCTCGCCCTCGACGACGGCTCGGCCCGTGAGGTCGTGGGAGCCAAGGGGTTCCCGGACAACCACTTCGACACCGATGTACTGGCGGCACACGACTGGGACTTGAGCGCTCGGAAGCTGGTCCTGTCCCCGGTCGGCAAGCCGGTCTACCTGTACGGCTTCCGCTTCGTGCCTTCGGCGCGGGCCGCCGTCGCCAGCGGGCGTACGGTCAGCCGCTGGCTGGCGACAGACCACGTCACCATCGCGACCGATCCGGCGCGCCATTTCGCCTTCCCCGGCGTTGCCCGGTTGCCGAACGGGGAACTGGTGGTGGTCTACCGGGAGGGCACGATCCACGGCGTCGAACCCACGGGCAAGGTCAGCCTGAGCCGCTCCACGGACGGCGGGCGCACCTGGCTGCCACGCGTCACCGCCCTCGACCGGCCCGGCATCGACGACCGCGACCCGAGCGTGTTCCAGATGTCCGATGGCACGCTCCTGCTGACCTCCAGCGACTGCCTCTGCACCTCGGCTGACGGCGGCCGTACCTGGAGTGAAGCCCGGGCCACACCGGTGTTCGGGCCCCACGGCGCCGTCGAGGACGAGGAGGGCCACATCGTCTACGGCGCCCTCCAGCGCGGGGTGCAATCCGAACTGACGCGAATCGGCGGACGCCGCGTCGTGCTCCAGGCGGACGCCGCCTTCCGCTCGCGGGATCAGGGCCTCTCCTGGGAGCCGGCCGGGCTCGGCATCTATACCGTCTACCTCCCCGGCGCCCTCGACTTCATCTGGTACGATGAGCCCTTCATGTGTGTCGTGCCCAAGCGCTTCTGGGTCTTCGCCGCCCGCGTCGACCTGGACGGCTATGCCCGCATCATCCGCTCGCCCGACCGCGGCAAGACCTGGCAGCCGCTGATTCGGACCCCCGTCTGGGGATACCCGCAACACCTCCTGCCCCTGCGGGACGGCCGCCTGCTGATGTCCTACGGCTATCGCCGACCGCCCTACGGCATCCGGGCCTGCCTCAGCGCCGATGACGGCAAAACCTGGGACCTCGACAACGAAATCATCCTGCGCCAGGATGGCGGGACCGCCGCCGACCAGCCGACGAAGGTCGGCAGCACGGACCTGGGCTACGCGGTGTCCGTTCAGCTTGAGGGCGATACCATCCTGACCGTCTACTACTTCAACCAGAACGGCTCTAATTGCTTCATTGCCGGCACCTTCTGGCAGTTGCCCAAGCGCTGACCCCGCACGGACGGTCACCTGGGCTTCGTCTTCCGGCTAGGCCTGGGCCCGCACCCCTGGAACAGGTTGGCAAGAACATGACGTCCATTCCCCAGGGTAGCTTCGTTCCCGGCCTTGAACTGTCACGCGGCTTCTTCGCGGCTGCCGTCGAACCTCTGCTCGACCGTGGCTTCCCCGGCCTGGCCTACACCGCGGCCCTGATCGGCACCGGCTCCGAGGTCCTTGGCTTCGACACGGCCATGTCGACGGATCACCACTGGGGTCCGCGAGTCATGCTGTTCCTGCGCCCGGAGGACGTCCAGGCCCGCCGGGAGGACATCCGAGTCTACCTGGGCCTCAAGCTGCCGCCGTCCTATCGGGGTTACTCCACCCACTTCAGCCCGCCGAACCCCAACGACAAGGGCGTCCAACACCTGGCGCCGTACTCGGGGGGCCCCATCAACCACCGAGTTGAGATCCTGACCATCGACGGTTTCTTCCGCTCCTATCTGAACCTCTGCCTGGCAGAACCCATGACCCCGGCAGACTGGCTGTCACTGCCGTCCCAGAAGCTCCGTTCCATCGTCTCGGGTGCGGTCTTCCACGACGACCTGGCGCTCGGGGCGATTCGCGAGCGCTTGTCGTGGTACCCCGAGGACGTCGGGCTGTACCTGCTGGGGTGCCTCTGGGCGCGCCTTGGCCAAGAAGAACACTTGATGGGGCGAGCCGGACACGTGGGAGACGAACTCGGGTCCGCCCTGATCGCGGCGCGGCTGGTACGCGACATCATGCGGATCGCGTTTTGCCTGGAGCGCCAGTACCCACCCTATCCGAAATGGTTCGGCACCGCCTTCGGCAAGCTCATCTGTGCCCCCAGGCTCCGGCCGCATCTGGAGGCGGTGCTCCAGTCCCGGACCTGGCAGGAACGCGAAGCGGCCCTGTGCCCAGCCTTCGAGACCCTCGTTCAGATCCAGCGAGCGGCGGGGATCGCGGATGATCTGCCGGGGCGAGTGAGCGACTTCTGGGGGCGGCCATTCCTGGTCATCCATGGGGAGATGATGGCGAACGCCATCTTCGCTCGCATCGCCGAGGGTCGGCTGAGCGCCTTGGTACGGCGACGGCCGATCGGCAGCATCGATCTGATCAGCGACAGTACGGATGTGCTCGAGGATACCTCCATGCGGCCACGGCTCCGCGATCTCTATGAACCCTAACGAGCAGGACCTGCAACTGCCGTACGAGCCGCTCGAAGTGAAGACCGTGCGCCTGACCCCTTAACCGGCACTCCATATCGCGCCTCGGCCATGTGGAGGCGCGACAGGGCGAGTGCTTCACTATCACCAACCATGGGCGTCCCGTCGCCGAACTCGGACCGGCCCGTACTCCGCGCTCGCTTCCGAAGCGGGGCATGGCCGGGTCCGCTTCCTTCTTCATGTCCCCGGACTTCGCCGCACCGCAGCATCGCCATCGTCGCCGACGGCCGTAGTCCGGCGCGCGGCCCGGACTCAGTTCCCGACTGCGCTGGCCAACAGGCCGAGCTTTGGACTGCTGTGGCTTGACACAGCTTTGCGTCTCGTGGGTTTCGCCTGGCGCGGCGGCGCGCCTGCGGGGCCCATGGCGGGTTCCTGCCCCAATGCCGTATAGCCGCATTGCCTCGCCCCACCCGCGAATTCAACAGCCCGTGGGCAGGTCGATGAAGCGGCAATGCACCGGCAGCGCGACCTGCAGTTCCGCCATGAGCGCGCGCAGACCCCAGACCTCGGTGGCGTAGTGCCCGGCGGCGATCACGGGCGTCGCTGCCTCCCAGGCCGGGTGGACGCACTGGTGGGTGAGTTCACCGGTAATCAGACAGCCCACGCCGGCGGCCGGACACTGGGTAACCAAATCCGCCCCGCCGCCGGAGATGATGCCGACGGTCGCAAGCGGCCCAGACACCCCGGCCTCCAGCACCCGGCAGGTACTCTCGAGCGCGGCTTCCACGCGAGCGGCCAGGACGCTGAGGGAAACCGCCTCGGAGAGCTTCCCCTTGTAACCGATAGCGATGCCGCCATACATCCCAAACGGCTCGACCTCCCGCAGGCCAAGACGGCCGGCGATCACCGCGTTGTTGCCAACCCGCGGATGGCAGTCCAAGGGCACATGGCTCGCATAGAGGTTCATCCCCGTCCCCAGCAGCACCCGCAGACGCGCTGCCTCAGCCCCGAGCACCCGCGCCAAACCGTCATGCCAGAACAAACCGTGGTGGACCACAATCGCCTGGGCGTCCCAGGCCGCGGCAGCCTGAAACAGCGCCAACGAGGCGTCCACGCCAAAGGCGATGCGGTGCAGCGAGTCGGTACCCTCGACCTGCAGACCGTTGCGCGACGAGTCCTTCAGTTCCGGCGGTGGACGCAGCAGGTCGTCCAGATAGGTCACCAAGTCACGTCGGGTCACCATGGGGGGCTTCCTCCGCGGTTTCTGAGCCTGGACAGGGAATCAGGATGAGGCCAGCCGCCAACAAGAGCAGCATTCCGACCAGGGCGAAGGCGGCGGCAGGACGGGCGCCGGCGATCAGGGGTCGCAGCAGCGGTGGGGCGAGGATGCAGCCGACCGAGCCAATCCCAGCGACCAGCCCGACGACCGTCCCGGTCTGCCGGGGGTGACGCGCGGCGGCCAGGCCCACGATCAGCGGCCAGCTGCCAGCGCAGGCGAGGCCGGTCAAGGCAAAGAGCCAGAGATCGCCGCGCCAGCCGAGGTTGCCCAGGTGAGCAAGGCTGCACCCCGCCGCAGCGGCAAGCAGAAGGGCAATGACCCGCTCGTGGGGATGCTCCTCGGGCAGCAACGCGCAAAGCAGTCGGCCGACCAGCATCGTCCCCCAGAACAGCGCCAGGCCCGCGATCGCCCAGCGCTCCGGCGCGGCCTTGGCCTGCGCCAGGTAGAGGGTCAGGTAGGTGGCCGTGCCGGTCTCCGCCGTCACGTAACAGAAGATGGCGATGCAGGGTAGCCAGACACTGAGCCCGAGGCGAGGCCCCCGCCTGGCCCCGGCCGCCAGCGTGGCCGCTACGCTTGGCGCGCCGCCGTGGCGCAACCCCAGAAAGACGAACCCCAGCACCACGCTCCCAGCAGCCGTCGCGCTGAAGAACAGCCGCCAGGAGACGCCCTGCGGCAGCAGCCAGCTCATGAGCACCGGCCCGCCAACCGCGCCGACACAGTAAGCGACTTGGGAGAGATTCAGGAGCAGCCGACGCCGCGTCGGGAAAACATCGATCAGAAGGGCGGTGCACATGGACTCCAGCACGCCCCCGCCCAGGCCCATGACAAAGGCCCCGGCAAACACCCCCGGCAGACGCGCCGCGGAGGCCCAGACGGCGGCCCCAACCGCGACCAACGTGGCCCCGGCCAGGAGGACGCGACGCTTGCCAACCCGGTCGGCAACCATGCCACCGATAACACTGGCCAGAACGAATCCGCTGAACTGCACCGCGGTCGCGTTGGCGAGATTCCCGGCCGCCACGCCGAAGGTCTGGCTCATGCGGGGCAGCGCCGCAAACACGATGTTGGCCGAGGCGGCAAACAGCACCAGCCCGCCGAAGGCCCCGACTGCGGCTAGTTGACGTCCGTCACGAGCCATACGTTACCTGAAGGTTACCAGGACCGCGGCGGCGCCCGTTGCCGTCAGCCGACCCTCGATCATGGCTCGAATCTCCCGCTGCAATGCCTTTCCGGCACGCGCCGACTGCGGCAGGACGACCTCGCGCACCGCGGCCTCGAGGCCGCAGACGACCAGGTGGGCCGGCGGCAGGCACGGACGCGCCAGCAGGGGCGAGAGCAGCCGGTCGACCTGCGCCAACAGCACCCCGATGCAGTCCAGGCTGCGCGCCAGAGCCGGCAGGTAGATAATCTCAGCCAGCGGCGGCGTGCCGGTGACCGCGGCCAGACGCAGCAAATCCAGTTCCAGACGCACCCGTGGAAGAAAACGCGATACCGGCAGCAGACGCAGAGCGTCGGCGCGCACCAGGCGCTCAGCGTCGGCGACCTCCTCCAAGGCCCAACCCCCGGGGGGCAGAAGCCAGGGCGAGTCAGGCGACGTCGGCGAGTTCTCGGTCACGGTCTGCTGCAGAAAATGGCCAGCCAAAGCCCGAATCAACTCGTCACGCACCAGCCGCAGCCGCAGCCCGATGAGCGCGGCCTCGGTCCGGACCGCAATCACGGCACGCTCCTCCTCAGCGAGTGGAATGATCCGCGTCAGCTCGGCTTCGAGGCGGGCCCGGTCCCAGGGACGGAAGGGATCCGGGTCGGCCACTTCGGAGGCCGCGGGAGCCAGCTGGCGGTACTGCCTCACAACGTCATCGAACCCGCTGGCTGACAACAGGGTACAGATCATGGCGTGAAGGTCAGCTTCGCTCAGCGGCGGCTGCTCGGGTTCACCCCGAGACGAGGCATACTCCTCGATCACCAAAGCGATGTGGTCCGCGCTCCAGTCCTCGCGCATGCCACAGGCCTGAAAGGAGCGCCGGAGGTCTTCTCGCACCGCCGCCACGTCCAGAGAACGGACGCTGCCGTCCGCGGTCGTCACCAGGCAGTGTCTGGAGTGCAGTTTGATCATGCCTGCGAGTCCGCCGGAGTGGGGAGAGAAGCGGGGCCCGACCTCTCTTCGTCCGTCGGCGTCGGGGCTGCGGAGGCGTCCTGACGGCCGCTGAGGTTCTGCACTTCGTCGATGAATTCGTCAATGTTGCGAAACCTGCGGTAGACCGAGGCAAAGCGCACGTAGGCGACCTCGTCGACCCTCTGCAAAGCCACCATGGCCCGTTCCCCAATCTCCCGGCTGTTGATCTCCCGGCTCTGCAACGTCAGCAGATCGCGGACCACCGCGTTGACCATTTCCTCCACCTGGGCTTCGCTGACCGAACGCTTCCAGCACGCCCGGCGGATGCCGGCGCAGAGCTTGTCGGGGTTGAACTCCTCGCGCGTGCCATCGCGCTTAACCACAATGAACTCGGCCGGAACGACCGCCTCGCGCGTGGTGAAGCGAAATTCGCAGGAGAGGCATTCGCGGCGGCGCCGGATGGTGTCCCCCTCTCTGGACACCCTGGTCTCCATGACCTTATCTTCCAGGCAACTACAGCGCGGGCAACGCATGCTGTCCGTCCCCACCATCACCCGCCGATAGACAAGCTCGGGTGTCTGAACTGGTTAGCGATCCGGCGTCTCGTTCTCCCGCCGAGGCGCTGAAACGCGGAAATACCTCGTCCCTCAAGGTAGCTCAGCGCGGCGTCCGGTCAACCCGGCAGGCAAAAAAGTGGGGTCAACCCTCGACTTTTAGCTTTATAGTGACTTATTTGCGTCGACCTATGCAATAAATGAGAATGTGGGGTCAACCCTCGACTTTTAGCTTTATAGTGACTTATTTGCGTCGACCTATGCAATAAATGAGTCTGTCTGAAGCGCGGCAGGCGAGACCTGATCCCGGGCGACGCGAACCTACGGTAGAGCGCCGGAAGCTGCCTGAGCATCTTGCCCAAGGGCGCAAGTCACTTCCGTAGGGGTTTGCTGGTATGAGAACCGCAGAATGTCGAATGACCAAAGACCCATGACGAATGGCAGAATCCCCTGC
>CAILKC010000598.1 GCA_903834675.1 uncultured Victivallales bacterium
AGGGGCGAGCTATCTGCCCTCGGTTCGCGCTGAGGTCGCATAGGCCGCCCCTTCAGGGCTCAATCTGTGGGGTGAACGGGTACCCAGGGCGTTGCCCTGGGCTGGTATAGAGCGCCCCTTTGGGGCTGAATACCTCGGCCCGTCCTTATTGCACAGGTCGGTTTTTTTGGAAGGCAGGTCTGCTCCATGAGTTCCTGGCTGTGCCGTAGCTACCGTGCCCTCCTTGCCGCCCTGACGCTCCCCCTTGCCAGCGGCGCGCGTGAACCCGAGGCTGTGGCGCTCCCCATCGTACTCACGGCCTCCAGCCAGGCCTCGCCCGCAGGCGACAAGTACGCCGTCGAGAGTGCCTTCGACGGGGAGACGGGCACCCACTGGGCCAGCCTCAACAACGCCCTTCCCCAGACTATCAGCGCCGAGTGGGCCGAGCCCGTCACGGCCGACACCGCGGTGCTGACTACCTTCGCCGCAGAGCAGCCGACCCTCTATGCGGCCTGGAAACGCTGCGAACTGCGCCTCGATGGTGGCCAGGTGTTCTCCCAGGTCTTCGCTAAGCCCACCGCTCAGGCCATCCTGCGCTTCGCCACCCCACAGACCTTTCGGCGGGCCGAGTTGCAGGTTCTCGAGGTCTTTGAGTCCCGTACTTACGTTGGCCTCAGCGAACTCAGCTTCTACCGCGATCCGGACCGGCTGCTCGCGCCTCTCCGCGAACTCCGCAAGCCGCTGCCGCGCGCGGCCATGACCGCCGCCGGACGCCCCGAACACCCCTGCGTCTATCTCACGCCACGCCACCTTGAACTGGGCCGCCGCAACGCTGAATCCAGCGCCTGGGGCAAGGCGGAGAAAGCGAGCGTCCTGAGCGAGGCCGAGCGCTGGCTGCAGCAGGACGAGGCCTACTGGCTCGCCTTCCTCCCCGAACCTGGCGCCTGCTATGCGTACGGCTTTACCGGCTGCCCACTCTGCGGCTCGTCAACTGGCACCTGGTCAGGCGCCCGCTGCGCCTGGGACAAGCCCCGGCAGATCACCTGCGGCCAGGGCCACGTGCTCCCGGATGAGACCTACAAGGATGACGGAACCGGCTACAAGGCCGCCGATGGTCGCTTCCACTACCTCGTCGGTTCCTGGAACGCCTGGGTGACTGAACAGTGGACGCTCAAAGCGATTCCGTCTCTGGCCTACGCCTATACCCTCACCGGCGAGGTGAAGTACGCCGAGCGGGCCGCCTTCTTCCTCGATGCGCTGGCCAGCATCTACGCCGAGTCGACCGCGGGGTCGTGGGACTATCCCAGCAGTCCACCGTCGGGCCGCTTCGCCCGTCCGTGGTATCAGGTCGCCCGCACCCTGGTCGTCTTCGTCGAGGCCTACGATCTGATCTACAGCAGCGCGGTCCTGGATCAGCCCTCCAGACGTCCGGCCCGCGTTGCCGCGGCGCCCCCGGGACCCACGGCGCAGCAGCGTGCGGTGGGCACCCCCGACGTCCAAGGCAGCACCACCGCCGACATGACTCGCCGGCAGAATATCGACCTGAATCTGATGATCGACGCCGCCCAGTACTGCTATGAACAGACCTTCCACGCCTCACTCAACAACGGCCACGCCGACTACCTGCGCGGCGCCCTCGCCGTCGGCGCCCTGCTGGGGATCGAGCCCTACGTCGACAATGCCGTCGATAGCCCCTGCTCCATCCGCGTCATGCTGGCCAACAATGCCGACCGTGACGGGCGCTACTTCGAGACGGCGTTGGGCTATGCCATTCACGCCCGCGAACTCTACCTCACCTTCGTCGAACCCCTGCTCTACTGGCGCTCGGCCAAGTACCCCAGCGGCATCAATCTCTTCGATGATGCCCGCATGCGTTCGTTCTACCTCCTCCCGGCGCTCTCGGTGGACTGCGCCGGCCACGCGCCCAACTTCGGCGATGCCGGCCCCGACAATGCCATGAAGGTCCCCGCCGCCCGCCCGTTCTCCGACACCGATGCGCACTTTGCCGAGTGGCTCTACGCCTATGGCACCGGAGAACACAAGCAGGCCGCCGCGCAATGGCTCGCCTTTCTCGGCAACGGCGACATCACCCGCCTGCGCGCCAACAGCAGTTCGCGCCGCTGGTTGCTCTATCGCGCCGACGATGTGCCCAGCAGCGCCTCGACCGAGCTACCGACGGAACTGGCCCAGCGGGTCAACGGCTCCTGGGTGATGGGCCAAAAGGGCATGGCCATCCTGCGCAACGGCAGTGAGCTCGAGGCCCAGGCCGTCCTGCTGCGCTACGGCCCCTCGCTGAACCACGGCGACCGGGATGACCTGGGCTTGCTCTACTACGCCCGCGGCTGGCAGATGACCTACGACATCGGCTACGGCCTCGGCAGCACTCACGCTCACGTCGGCTGGGCCGCCCAGACCGTCAGCCACTGCCTCGTTACCGTCGATGAAACCAGCCAGAGCGGGGGCTCCGGCGGCAGCCTCAACCTCTTCGCCGAACTCCCTTCCCTCCGCCTGATCGAGGCTGAATCCCCCCTGAGTTACGCCAACCGCAAGGTGTCGCAGTATCGCCGAACCGTGGCCCTCATCGGCGCCGGCAAAGAGCAGGTGCTGGTGGACCTGTTCCGCGTCCGCGGCGGCACGCGCCACGACTACACCGTCGGCGTCCAGACCCAGGACGTCACCCTCAGCGGCGCCGAACTCGGTCCCGAAGAGGATGGCTCCCTGGCTGGCAAGGACAACGCCTGGGGCGAACTCATCGGCCTGGACGGCGATCTCAAAGGCTACCCCAACAAGCCCTACTGGAACCCGCCACCGCAGAATGGCTACGGCTTCTTCTACGACCCGCGCCGCGCCCCGGCCACCGGCCCGCTCCGCGCAGAGTTCGCCCTGGGCGCTGGCGGCGCCCGTTTCCGCGTCCATGCTCTGCCCGAGCCGGGCACGGAAGCGGTAGTGGCCAAGGCGCCGGGGCTGTACCCGCATAACCGCAGCGCCTCCTACCTTATCCTGCGTCGCCAGAGCGCCTCCGAGACCCCGCTGGCCAGCGCCTTTGCGGTGGTCATGGAGCCTTACGGCGGCAGTAATCCCGCACCCCCCGGAAGCCTCGCCGCCGCGCAACTTCAGGGTGCGGTCGTCGAGGCGACTGCCAGCCAGCGCTTCATCGGCGGTCTCGAGGTCATCTACCTGGGCGGCAGCAAGGCTGGCGACGCCATCGTCTTCGAGTTGCCCGTGCCCGCGGATGGCGTCTACCGGCTGAGCGTCGGCATGCTGCGTTCGCCCAGCTACGGCAGCGTCCAGGTCGCCGTGGACGGCAAGCCTTTGGGTGAGCCCTTTGCGCTGACGGACAAAGCGGTCTCTGGCCCGCAGCGCTTCGATCTCGGCGCCCTGGCCCTGGCCGCAGGACCACACCGCATCCGCTTCGAGACCTGCCCCGGGGTCAAGCATGCCTTTGGGGTGTCCTGGATCGCCCTCACCCCGCCGGAGGCGCCGACCGGCGAGGCGGCAGCAGCGAGCCCCGTGCTGGATCAGGTCAGCCGGGTCCCGGTCGGCGGCGAGGCCGCGCAGATGACCCCCATCGGCGTGCGCTTCCAGCGCGCCGGCCGGGATGAGTTCTTCTTCAGCGCCTCGCCAGAGGAAGACTCCGTGCATCAGGCCACACTACCGTGCGGGGAGCTGACCTGGCGCGGCGCCATCGTCTTTGTCGCCCTGCGCGACGGGCGCCCCGAGACCCTCGCCACGCACGGCGCCTGGGATGTGCGCCTCGCCGGGCAGCCCCTCGGCGGCCCGGCCCGCGGCCGCTACACGGGCCGAGTGGTCGACCTCGACGCGGCCCAGCACCGCATCGACCTCGACGCCACCATCCCGCCGACCGACACCAACCGCATGGTCATCTTCCGCAACCCGGCCTACTCACGCGATACCGCCTACCGCATCTCCGGGCTCACACCTCTCCCCGGTGGCGGCACCCGTATCGACCTCGGCGACCAGCCGGTTCTGCTCGGGCACGGACGGGTCGACCAGGTGCGTCCGGGAAACATCCTGACCAGCGCCGTGCCCCATGAGTTCGGCCGCAGCGTGATCGCCGGCTCAGACACCCGCTTCTTCGAGGGCAAACGCATCACCAACGAACGCGGCGTCCAGACCACCATCCGCCGCCTGGTCTACGAGGACCCGATGCGCCTCGAGGTCGCAGCCACGGAAGGCTTCGTCGAAGGCGACACCCTGTTCTATGCCGATGTCAGCGTCGGCGACCAGGCCCTCATCTACAGCGCTGCTGAGATCAAGCTTGGGGGGCGCTGAGAAGCCGTGGAAATCGGGGTCGGGGTCGGTATCTAAATCGTGCCTGGCGGCAGCCGCCGCAGCGGGCCACAAAGAGCGCAACAAGCATTTTCTTCGCGGCTTCTGTGGCATTACCTGCAGGGGCGGCTTCGCCGACCCGGCAGGCCGTCTCAGCAGAGCGCTCGCGGCCACGCCTGCCCTTACCAGAGCAGAGTCTGGCCATAGCCCTTGCCAGAGAAGGCCTGGAGCATGGCCAAGTTCCCCTCCAACGTAGTCGCCACGGCCCTGATCGCGATGCCCCTGGCGAGCGGGTCGGCGGGGCTTCCGGCCAAGTCCAGCACCAGCGTCGAGCCCAGGATCCTGCCCCTGACCGCGTAGTCGTAGTCTACCGGGCCAGCCAGGGTCAGCGTTGCCGACCCCGTGACCGCCCCCCTTCCGGCGGGCGCGAGCCGCAGCCGCAGTGACCAACTGCCGTCCTTAGGCGCCGCAATGGGCAGCTCCACCGGGTCCGCCACCGTCGTGACCGTGCCGGCCAGGGTGACCCTGCCAGTGAGGGGCCCGGTGAGTTGGGGCAGGCCAGCATTCGGCGTCAGGGTCAACGCCAGCGCCAGCTTCACCGTGACGGTCTTGGCGGGGTCGGCGCCGTTCAGCGCGATCTTCACCACAAGATTGCCGGCACTGCCCCTGACGCTGCCCCTGACGGGAAGGTTGACCACCGTGCCCTCGCCCACCGTATAGGTCGCGTTGCCCGTTAGTCTGCCCAAGGCGTCATGGACCAGGTTCAGCACCAGCGGGTTCTCGGCCACCCGCAGGCGGTACGTGCCGCTCAGGTCCCACCAGCCACGCTCGGCCGCCGTCACGCGCGCCACGAACTCGCCGTTGGGCACGTACTGCGCCGTGATCGTCCGGTCCGCGGTCACGTTGGTAACCATCCGCGGATTCTCGGTCGAGCCGTCACTCCATTGGCGGAAGCGATAGTCGAGGTCGGCCACCGCGGTCACCGCCGTGGTGCTGCCGCCGTGAGGCCTGGCCTGCACCGCCGTACCGATCAGCGACCCGTGCAGCCCCGCACTGAAGGTGATCGTATGAAAATCCACGGCGGGCGGCAACACGAGGGTCTTGTCGACGCTCGCCCGGGGTTGCCCAGTGCCGGCGGAAACGCTGAAGTCGAGGGTCTGCCCAGCGTAGTCTGGACTGGCAGCGATACGGAAGGCCAGCAGACCGTAGGCGCCGCTGCCCAGCGAGGCCATGAACTGGGTGGCGCTGCCGCCGACTGCGACCGACAGGCCTGCGGGCAAGGTGATCGTCACGGGCAGGTTCAGCAGTTCGTTCGCACCAAAGTTCTGCAGTTGCACCACGACACTGAAGGGATTCGGCACGAAGGCGTCGCCCACAACCGTCAGCGACGCCGGGGCGGAGACACCCATGACCAACTCGGTGCCGCCCCAGCTCACCTGGCCCACCCCGTAAAGAACCACAAACGAGACCGCAGCGCCCGGCGCCACGGAGCGGTTGAACCACCACAACGCTACCGCGCTGTCGTCCGAAACACTCGCGGCGCTGGGGACATAGTCGAAGCTCGTGCTCTCCTCAAGTGTCTTCCACACCCCGATGACGACCTTGTCTGGGGGGGTGGCCCCGCCGCCCTTGAATGTACCTTGGCTCACCAAACCGGGGTCGGCCAGGCCCTCGCGCTGGAAGCCCTGCCAGAAGTCGGGGACCGGAAGCGCATACGCGCCGCCGCTACGGGTCTGCCCAAAGCCAGTCTCCGTCGCCACCGCGCCGCCAGGGGTCAGCAAGCGCACGTAGCCGCTGTCGTTGCCACACTCGATGTCAAGAAGCAACTTGAGGCTGACGGACCGGGCCTTGTCCGACGCCTGCACGCTGGGGTTCGTTACCGTGTAGGTCACCTTTGCCGTGTCCGCCCGCCCCGAACCGTTCTCCGTCAATTCATAGCGCGCCTGCAAGAGAATCCCGTCGACGTTCCAAGTGGCCGTCACGTAGGAGCCGTCGGCAGCCTCGACGATCTCGGGTGAACTCTCATTCAGAACGTGGGGGGTCCCATCGAGTTCCAGGGCGAGGCCGTTGGAGTTGCCGGTCGGGCTAAAAGTAAGGGCGAGGTCGTCGCTCGAGTCGGCCGGATCCCCGCCCGTGGTGCTAAGCCCCCAGGCGCCTTCGACGCCGACCCCAAGCTGCACAAAAGCATTCGAGATCAACACCCCCTCAAAAGACTTCGCGGGGCGCTGCCGCAACCGCGCCCGTTTCCAGGTCAGATAGTCGGCGCTGGCGGCGGAAGCCGACGGCGGCTCGCGGCTCGCCAGAGCGGCGCGCCGCGAGCCGCTGGCAGCACGGCTCAGCGGCGGGTACGAGAGACTCCGCCGAGCCTCTGCAACCGCGGGATCCTGCCAGGACCTCCGCGCCGTTGCCGTCGGCAACTCCGCCGCGCCCAACGCCAGCCCCGCAAGCCCGGCCAGGGCCGGGATGAACCAGACAGATTGTCTACGCCACCACGCCGTCGGAACTCTCACGGTACACCTCGCCCGCCTGCCGCAGTCCCGGGCCGACACGTGTCCTGCCTAGGGGGGACGGACAAGCTTCAGGTTACAACGCCAGCAAGCGAACCCCGGAAGATAACGCGGCTGGCGACGAAATCCACGGCACCCGTCGCGGACGCAAGGCTGTTTCTTTTTCCGGGTGGTAGGCACGCTGGAGCCGTCGGTCCGCACCGGCCCTGCCGGGGCTTCCGCCGTACATGGGGATACCGCGATCCGCCTCGGCAGGTATTTTCCACGGCCAGTTTGCTAGGCTTGAGCCAGTTCACGGGCCGGGCGGGGCGTTTCGGCCAGCTTGCATGCTCAGCTTTCTTCTGCCCCTAGAGACTAATAACTAACGACCTGTGCAATAAGGGAGTCCGCCTGGAGCGCTGAAGGCGCGCGGCCATACCAGCCCAGGGCAACGCCCTGGGAATAGGATAGTTATGGGTTTGAGCCCTGTAGGGGCGAGCTATCTGC
>CAILKC010000599.1 GCA_903834675.1 uncultured Victivallales bacterium
GTACCGACACTCCTCCACGATGTACATGCTGCACGCCTGCAAGGGCGATGCCTTCCTGCCGGTGACGCAGAGCAGCGTCATCACCGAGACGCTCGCGGATGTCCCCTGGAGCCGTTCGGACCCGGCCAACTACCTGCTCGGTTGCTGGAGCCGGGCCTTCGCCGAGGCGGCCACTGTCCAGAGCGATCTGGACCGCGGCGTTGGCAACGTCGAGGTGGCGGCGCAGGCTTTTCATCGCCTGCTGCGCATGGTCATCTCCCGCGACGAACCCGTGCTGCGGCTCGCCGAGAAGTACTTCACCCTGCGAGATATGCTCCAGATCCGCCGCCGCATGATCGGCACCGGACTCATCGGCGGCAAGGCGGTCGGCATGCTGCTCTCTCGCGCCGTCCTACAACACCACGACCCGCGCTGGTCAGAACTGCTCGAAAGGCACGATTCGTTCTATGTCGGCGCCGACGTCTTCTACACGTATCTGGTGCAGAACGGCTGCTGGTGGATGATGCAGAAGCACAAGTCCGGCCAACAGCATGAAGACGAGATCGAGACCGCCCGCCGCCGTATCCTGGCCGGAGATTTTCCCGAGTACATCGTGCAGCAGTTTGCCGACATGCTCGATTACTTCGGCCAGTCACCGATCATCGTGCGCTCCAGCAGCCTCATGGAAGACAACTTCGGCAATGCCTTCGCCGGCAAGTACGAAAGCGTCTTCTGCGCTAACCAGGGCGGCCAGCACAAGCGCCTCGAGGACTTCCTCTGCGCCGTCCGCACGGTCTACGCCAGCACCATGTGCGAGGGGGCCCTGCAGTACCGGGCCGACCGCGGCTTGCTCGGGCGCGATGAGCAGATGGGGCTGCTGATCCAGCGCGTCTCGGGGGCGACCTACGGAAACCTGTTCTTCCCACAGGCCGCCGGGGTCGCCTTCTCCTTCAATCCCTACGTCTGGAACAGTCGCATCGACCCCGAAGCCGGCATGTTCCGCATCGTCTTCGGCATCGGTACCCGCGCGGTCGAGCGCTCCGATGACGACTACACGCGGGTGGTGGCGCTCAATGACCCGACCTGCCGTCCGGAATCCAACTTTGCCCAGGTGCGCCACTACGCCCAGCGCCGGGTTGATGTGCTCGATCTGGAGGCGAACCAGCTCACCCCTACCAGCTTTGAGGAGATCGTGGCACGCTGCGCCGGGATCCCTCTGCACCTTTTCACCAGCCATGATGCCGAGGCGGAAAAACAGCTCCGGGCCATGGGCCGTCCGGTCAATGCCGGACTGACCGAGGTCCTGACCTTCGACCGGCTGCTTGGCGAAACCCCGTTTGTGGGGGACATGCAGTCCATGCTCGGCATCCTGCGCCAGGCCTACGGCTGCGAGGTCGACGTGGAGTGGACGCTGAACTTCTTTGCCGACGAGCGTTACCGCATCAACGTGGTCCAGTGCCGACCGCTGCAGGTACGGGGCACGGGCACCCACGTCGAAACCCCGGAGAACGTGCCCGCCGACGCGCTCATTCTCGAAGCCCACGGCGGCGTGGTCGGCAAGTCGCTCGAAACCGCGCTGGACTGGCTTATCTACGTCAACCCGGACACCTTCAGCCGCTTGCCTGAAGGCCAGCGCTATGAGGTCGCCCATGTGATCGGTGACCTCACCCGACTGCGGGCCATCCAGGACACGCGCATCATGCTCATCGGCCCCGGCCGCTGGGGCACCACCACCGCCTCGCTTGGCGTGCCGGTGACCTTTGCGGAGATCGCGCCGGTCTCCGTGCTCTGCGAGCTGGTCATGATGCACGAACACCTCATCCCGGACGCTTCCCTGGGGACGCATTTCTTCAACGAGATGGTCGAACGAGACATGCTCTATCTCGCCCTCTTCCCCAACCAGAAAGGCAATACGCTGAACCGCGCCTTCTTCGAACAGCGTCTGGTCAACCGCCTGGCCACCGCCCTCCCTGCCGCCCGGGAATGGGCCGCGGTGATCCAGCTCATCCGGGCCTCTGATCTGCCCGGCAAAGCGGTCCCCTGGATCTCCGCCAACACGCTCCAGCAGCGCGTGGTGTGCTACGTCAAGCCGCCCGCCCCCAAGCCCAAGCGCGCCCCCCGGAAACGGGCGCCGCCCCCGGCTGCCTGAGACCCTCTCGCCCCCGCGGTCGCGGCCTCAGGTCAGCTTCAAGCGTTACTACTCAGGTTACAACTCAGGGAGTTGGCACTTGCTGAAGTGAGGCTCTTGCAGAACCCTCGGTTCACCAGCCTCTCGCCTGGAGTCGGCGGTCCGCACCGGCTCTGCCGAGGCTTCCGCCGTACATGGGGGTCTTGCAGACGGCGGGCACCGCGAACCCGCCCGGAACGGGCGATGGCATCGCGGGCTCCAGGGCCAGACGCGGGGTTCTGCAAGAGCCTCGAAGTACCATCGGAACGCCGAACATCGAACGTCCAACGCCAAACGTCGAAGTGGGGAAGCCGAGGAGACAACGCCCATCTCGCGGTGTGACTGCTCAGGTCCTAGGGCTCAGGGTTCAGGGTGCAGGCCGCCGCGGCGGATCAGCCCAGCCCCCGGCTGCGGCCGGACATACTGGAATGAGACTTGCCGCCGGTGGGTTGCTGGTGGGCGCGTTCGGGTTGCGGCGGCTTTCGTTGGTCCATTTCCGACCGCCCGGCCGGGTGGCCGACGGCTTGCA